>JALYHG010000177.1 GCA_030776725.1 Actinomycetota bacterium | reverse complement strand
ACTCGTCGCTGGCGGTGGCGATCGGGTACTACGAGGTGACCCGCATCTCGTTCATCGCCACCAGTCAGGGCTTCCCCGCCCCGCAGGTGTTCGCGTTCCTGATGGCCGTGTACCTGGCGTTCTCCCTCTCGATCTCCGCTGTGTCCAACTTCATCAACCGCCGTCTGATGCTCCCGACCCGCTGATGGCCGACCAGCCCGGCACCAACCAACGTGCGCGACCGAACGCGCCGACACCGTCCGAGGAACAGGGCATCGTCCGGGCGGTCGCCGAGACCCACGAGGGCATAGCCGTCGGGCCACAGGAGGAGCCACGACCTCCGCTGCGGGAGGTCGGCGCACGCGAGTGGGTCGGTCAGAACCTGTTCGCCAGCACCGGGCAGACGGCGCTGACCGTGGTGTTCGGGCTGCTGCTGACGTGGGTGGCGTACAAGACGATCCGCTTCGTGTTCATCACCGGACGGTGGCAGGTCATCGAGGTCAACCTCACCACGTTCATGCTGGGGCGGTTCCCGCGGGCCGAGCTGTGGCGGCCGGTCGCCACCGCCTTGGGTCTGGCGACGTTCCTCCCGCTGTGGCTCGGTCGGACCGCGCGCACCGTCCAGGAACTGGCGGTCGGCGATGTGCAACGCGACTGGCGGGTGACGTGGAGCCGGGCGTGGCCGTTCCTGGTGTTGGCCGGTGGCGTGCTCAGCTTCACGCGGACGATCACGCCGACGCTGCTAGTGGCGGCCGCGGTGAGTGTCGGGGTCGTGGCGTACTGGACCGGTGGCCGGCTCGCGGTCCGCACCGGTGGGCTGGTCGATATCGTCGCCCTCGCGGGGATCGTCGCGTCGTTCTACGTCCCGCTGTTCACGGGCGGGTTCGGGTGGTCCAACTGGGGCGGTGTGCTGATGACCCTGTTCGCCGCCGCGGTGGGGATCGGGGTGTCGTTCCCGATCGGGATCGCCTTGGCGCTGGGTCGCCGGTCCGACCTGCCGGGGATCCGGGCGCTGTGCGTGGTCTACATCGAGCTGATCCGTGGAGTCCCGCTGATCACCCTGCTCCTGATGGCGTCGTTCGTGGTCGGTTTCCTGGTGCCGCCAGGTGCCGGACGGCCCAGCGTCGTCGCCCGCGCACTGGTGGTGCTGGTGGCGTTCACGGCCGCGTACGTGGCCGAGATCGTCCGCGGAGGGCTGCAGTCGGTCCCCAAGGGACAGGTTGAGGCGGCGCAGGCGATCGGCCTGTCACCGTGGAAGGTCACCCGCCGGGTGGTGCTCCCGCAGGCGCTGCGCAACGTGATCCCGGCGCTCGTCGGGCAGTTCATCAGCCTGTTCAAGGACACGTCGCTGCTGGCGATCATCGGCATACTGGAGCTGTTACGGGTCGCTCAGGTCGTGACCGACCAACCGGCCTTCCGGGCGCAGGGCCTGCAGGCGGAGACGCTGGCCTTCGCCGCCTTCATCTACTGGGTGTTCGCCTACGCGATGTCCAAGGAGAGCCAACGGCTCGAGCGCCGGCTGGGACTCGGCGAGCGGTGACAGCGCGGCATCAGCCACCAACGTGTGACGAGGAGCGGATGTGAGCACGGACGCCTTGACCAGCGCAGCCACCCAGCCAGGTGGCACCGGACAACCCATGATCGTCATGGAGGACGTCGAGAAGTGGTTCGGCGATTTCCAGGCGCTCAAGGACATCGACCTGGTCGTCGGCCGCCAGGAGGTCGTGGTCGTCATCGGCCCCTCGGGCTCGGGTAAATCGACGCTGATCCGCTGCGTCAACCGCCTCGAGAAACACGACCGGGGTCGCATCGTAGTGGACGGGGTGGAACTGTCCGACGACATCCGCAACATCCAGGAGATCCGCCGCGACGTGGGGATGGTGTTCCAGTCGTTCAACCTCTTCCCGCACCTGACCGTGCTGGAGAACGTGACGCTGGCGCCCCGTCAGGTCCGTCGGAGGTCGAAGAAGGAAGCCGAGGAACGCGCCATGGAGATCCTCGAACGCGTCAAGATCCCCGAGCAGGCCAACAAGTACCCGGCGCAGCTGTCCGGTGGGCAGCAGCAGCGGGTGGCCATCGCTCGGGCGCTGGCCATGGAACCCAAGGTCATGTTGTTCGACGAGCCCACGTCCGCGTTGGATCCGGAGATGATCAAAGAGGTCCTCGACGCGATGATCGACCTCGCCCGGCAGGGGATGACCATGGTGGTCGTCACACACGAGATGGGCTTCGCCCGGGAGGTCGCCGACCGCATCGTGTTCATGGCCGAGGGTCAGATCGTCGAGGTCGGCACGCCCCGCCACTTCTTCGAGGACCCGCAGGAGGAACGCACCAAGCTGTTCATGTCGCAGATCCTGTAGCGGTGTCGCGTTCGGCGGGGGGTCGCCAGCGGCGTCGCCAGGCCCGCTCGGCATCGGCGAAGGCATCGAGGGATTCGATCACCCCCTGCACCTCCCCGAGCAGGTCCTCGAGCTCACCGGTGCTGGCGGCGACCTCCCGGGCGCCGGGGAGGGCGGCCTCCGCCTCGTCGAGGGCGGCGGAGCAAGAGTCCCACTCGTCGCCGAGTCCGGGCACGCCCCGCCACCGCGGCATCCAGGCACGAGCATCGCTGATCGCGGCGGCGACCGCGTCGAGGCCGACGTCGACCGGCGCGGGATCGACCCTCCCCGCGGGGAGGGTGGCCAGCAGGCGTCGACGGCCGCCCTCGATCACCTCCGCGCAGTCCACGAACGCCCACCAGGCCCCGTGCAGATCCTCGGGGAGCGCAGGACGTCGCGAGAACATGCACCGACCCTACCGACGACGACACCGCGGTTCGGGTCCGGTTCCGACCTGCTCGGGTCGGGTCGCTACCGGCACGCGCGGGACAGCGGCTCGGTCGTCGGCGGTGGCGTCGTGGTCGGCGTCTCACGAGTGGTGGCGGACTGCACGACCGGCGCCGGGGCTGCCGGCGCTGGCTCGGCATCCAGCAGGCTCCTGACGGCGGTACGGACCAGGGCCACGTCGGGGATCGGGTAGCCGTCCCGGTCGCGGCCGGCGACGAAGTCCGGTGGGGTGACGCTCAACAAGCGCACGTCGGCGGGATCGACCATCACGGCGAGGTCCACGACGTCGGAGAGGACGTCTCGAGGCAGGTCGGTGGTGATCGACGCGCGAGCGATCGCGGCCAGACGCGCGAACCTGCGCAAGACCGTGGGGGCGTCAGCCTGTTCCAGGAGCGCACCGAGGAAGCAGCGCTGGCGGTGCATGCGGCCGTAGTCGTCGCTGCCGCGGCGGGTGCGGACGTAGACCAGCGCCTGGCGGCCGTCGAGATGGTGGCGGCCGGGACGCAGGTCGATCGCGTCCCACTCGCCCTCGTGTGGCGAGTCGAGCTGATCGTAGATGCGTCGGTCGACGTGGACGGTGACGCCTCCCAGCGCGTCCACCACGTCGACGAACCCACGCAGATCCACCATCGCGTAGCGGTCGATGGGCAGCTGCAACAGCTCCTCGACGGCGCCGATGAGCACGGCCATACCCGGATCGTCGACGCCGTCGGGGACCAGATCGTCGCGGTCTCTGAAGTAGTCGAACAGACCGTTGATCGGCCCGGGGAAGCAACCGCACCGCCACGGGGCGCGTACCCAGCCAGGCAACGGCACGCGGACGAGGTTGCGCGGGACGCTGATCAGCCCGGCGCGGCCGGACGATGGCTCGATCGTTGCCACCATGATCGAGTCGGTCCGCAGGCTGCGGCGCAGGGGGCCAGCGTCACTGCCGAGCAGGAGGATGCTGAAGCGGTCTCTGCCCATGAGCGATGAGGGCTCGGCCCGCCCCGTCGACTCCGGACCGTCCGCGCCGACCGGTTCCGCGGCGTGGGCGGGTTCGGCCGCGACCGGGAAGACGTCGGTGAGTACGGCCCGCGCCTCGAGGCCGTAGTGGGCGACCGCGGCATGCGGCAGCACGTTGACCACGGCCAGAGCGACACCGGCCGCGCGGACGACGACGTGTTCGCCGGCGGTGGCCGGCAACAGGGGGACGGGCATGCGCAGCGGCCGGCGCGCGCACCGGAAGGCGTCGATGATCGCGTACGCCCGGAACGCCAACACCACGACGTTCCCGACGAGGACAGCGTCGAGGACCCCAGGGCGCGCCAGGAGCGAAGGGATGCCGACCACGTCACGGACCGGCAGTGCCAACACCGAGACGACCAGAGCCGCCCAAACGGCGACCAGTACCACGCCGCGGTGCCACCGCCCCACCCACAGCTGGCCGGCCCCGGGCAACAGTGTCGACAGCGCCGCCGCCTGAAGCCCCCGCCGAAGGCTGGGCCGCAGCAGCGGTCGGTCCCCGGTCCCCGTCCTCCCGCCTCCGGTTCGCCCGCGTGACAGCATGGCACGGCGCGGGGCGCACGTCGCGGAAGGCCGGGTTCCCGGCTTACAGTCGCCCGACCAGCGCCAACGGGTCGTCGACGACGGCGCTCGCACCCGCTCGCATCAGTTCCTGATCCCCGAACCCACCGGTGCGGACCGCGATCGTGCGCACGCCAACCCGGTACGCCGCTTCGGCGTCCCACGGGGAGTCGCCGACCAGGGTCGCCCGATCGGCGACGGCGTCCAGCTCTTCCAACGACGTCACGAGCATGTCCGGAGCGGGTTTGGACGCGTGGACGTCGTCGGCGTCCGTCGTGGGCAGGTCGGGTCGGCCCAGCACCTCCATCAGCGCGGTTCGGACGGCTTCGCCCGCAGAGGTGGCGATCAGGAAGGGGACGTCGCGGACCTGCAGATCCTCCAACAGCTCCCGCGCCCCGCGGGTCGGACGCAGATCGTCGGCCAGGTCGAGGAACCGGCTGCGGTGACCCTCCGAGATGGCCTCGGCCTCGTCGACGTGGCCACCGAGGACCCAGGTGACGAGCCTGAGGCTGCCCATGCCGATCCCGGCATGCAGTTGCCACAGCGGCACCCGGTGGCCGTGCTCGCGGAAGGCGGCGTCCCACGTCACGACGTGCTGGTAGACGGAGTCGATCAGTGTCCCGTCGAGGTCGAGCAGCACAGCAGGTTCGGTCACCACCACCTCCAACAGACGCACGGAACCGACCGCCGGTCGGCATGGCACGTCACTCAAGCAGGCCCACGTCAGCTCGGCACGCTGGCGTCCCCGCCCATCGGGGTCCCAGCGACCCGGCGTCGGGCAGGCGGTCGGCGACCGAGAACCTGCCACGTGTCCGCCCTGCGGCAGCGGCGTACGCTTGCCGGCGATGTCCTTCGGTCCACGTCGACTCGACGATCACCCGTTCCTCGCCGCGATGCGCTCGCGGGTGGTCGTCCTCGACGGCGCGATGGGGACCTCGATCCAGGAGCTGGGGCTGGACGCTGACGACTTCGGCGGCCCTGCGCTCGAGGGGTGCAACGAGGTGCTGGTCCGTACCCGCCCCGACGTGATCGAAGCCATCCACACGTCGTTCCTCGAGGTCGGCTGCGACGCGGTGGAGACCGACACGTTCGGCGGCGCCCCGTGGGTCCTGGACGAGTACGGCCTCGCCGACGACTGCGAGGATCTCAACCGGCTCGCGGCACAGATCGCGCGCCGAGCGTGCGCCCGGTACGCCACCACCGACAAGCGGCGCTGGGTGATCGGGTCGATCGGCCCAGGCACGCGCTCCCCCACCCTGTCGCTGGGGAAGGACCCCGCCACCACGAAGGACTTCATCGACCTGGCGACGATGGAGGACGGTTACCGCCGGCAGGTCCGTGGCCTGCTCGACGGCGGCGTTGACGTCCTGCTGGTCGAGACCTGCTTCGACCCACTACAGGCCAAAGCCGCGGTGGCTGCCTGTCACGACGTGTTCGACGAACGTGGCGCGCGCCTCCCGCTGATGGTGCAGTTCACGGTCGAGAAGGACATCAACACGATGCTGCTGGGGACCGAGCCGCTGGCGGCGGTCGCCGCGCTGGATCCCCTCCCGATCGACGTGCTCGGCATGAACTGCGCCACCGGCCCCGACGACATGCGCGAGCACGTGCGGACGTTGTCCCGCCACTCGCGCCTGCCGATCAGCGTCGTCCCCAACGCGGGGATCCCTCGGATGGAGGGTGGGCAGGCCGTCTACTCGTTGACGCCCGAGGCGCTCGCCGAGGCGCTGGACGAGTTCACCGCCGAGTACGGCGTCACGGTGGTCGGCGGCTGCTGCGGGACCACCCCCGACCACCTGCGGCGGGTGGTCGAGCGGCTCGCTGACCGGGACGCTGACAGCCCTACCGGCAACGGGAGCGGATCTCTGGGGCGGGCCGCCGCTGCTCGGGACGTGACGTTCGAGCCGTCGCTCGCGTCGCTGTACGCCGCCGTCCCGATCGAGCAGGAGACCTCGTTCCTGGTCGTCGGGGAGCGCCTCAACGCCAACGGCTCGAACGCCTTCCGCGAGCTGCTGCTGAGCGAGGACTGGGACGGCATCGTCCAGATGGCGCGGTCACAGACCCGCGAGGGCGCTCACGTCCTGGACCTGTGCGTCGACTACGTCGGCCGCGACGGCGTCCCGGACGTCGTCGCGGCGGTCAACCGCCTCGCCACGCAGTCGACCCTTCCGCTGGTGATCGACTCGACCGAGCCGGAGGTGATCGAGGCTGCGCTGACCCGCATCGGCGGGCGGGCCGTGATCAACTCCGTCAACCTCGAGGACGGCCGGGTCAAGGCCGACCGGCTGCTCCCGCTGGCGCGCCGGTACGGCGCCGCGGTGATCGTCCTCGCCATCGACGAGGAGGGCCAGGCGCGGACAGCCGACTGGAAGGTCGACGTCTGCAAGCGGGTCGCCGACATCGCGATCGGCGAGTACGGCCTCGAGCCGTCCGACCTGATCTTCGACACGCTGACGTTCCCGTTGGGATCGGGCCAGGAGGACCTGCGTCGGGACGGCATCGCGACCCTCGACGCGATCGAGCGCATCAAGGCGGAGCTACCCGGCTGCCACACGATCCTGGGCGTCTCGAACGTGTCGTTCGGCCTGTCGCCGGCGGCGCGTCAGGTGCTGAACTCGGTGTTCCTGCACCTGGCGATCGAACGCGGCCTGGACGCTGCGATCGTGCACCCGGGGAAGATCCTGCCCCTGCACCGCATCCCCGACGAGCAGGCGACGGTCGCCGAGGACCTGATCCTCGACCGTCGCCGGGCGAACGGCGACGCCGGCGCCTACGACCCGCTGCACCGGCTGATGCAGCTGTTCGAGGGCGCCTCCGAGACGCGAACCAGCCGCGAGGACCTCGCCGCGCTCCCGGTCGAGGAACGGTTGAAGCGGCGCATCATCGACGGTGAACGCGACGGCCTGGACGACGACCTGCGCGAGGCCCTCGGACGGTGGGAACCGCTGGAGATCATCAACCGGTTCCTCCTGGACGGCATGAAGGTCGTCGGCGACCTGTTCGGATCGGGGCAGATGCAGCTTCCGTTCGTGCTGCAGAGCGCGGAGGTGATGAAATCGGCCGTGGCCTGGCTCGAACCGCGCTTGGAGAAGGGCGAGGCGACCAACAAGGGCCGGGTGATCCTCGCGACCGTCAAGGGCGACGTGCACGACATCGGGAAGAACCTGGTCGACATCATCCTGCGCAACAACGGGTACGACACGGTCAACCTCGGCATCAAGCAGTCGATCGACGCGATCCTGGCCGCGGCGGAGGGCGGACACGCCGACGCGATCGGGATGTCGGGGCTGCTGGTGAAGTCCACGGTGGTGATGCGCGACAACCTCGAGGAGATGAACAAGCGGCAGGTCGCCGAGCGCTACCCGGTGCTGTTGGGCGGGGCAGCGCTGACCCGCAGCTACGTCGAGGATGAACTCCGCGAGCTGTACGACGGGCAGGTCTTCTACTGCCGTGACGCGTTCGAGGGCTTGGAGACCCTCGACGTGGTGATGGAGTCCAAGCGCGCAGGTGCCGCGCTGCCGTCTCAGCTGGTGGCCCCCGTGAAGAAGGACCACCTGCGCCGCCGCCCGCCCAAGGCCCAGGCACCGCCGCGGGTCGACGCCAAGGGCCGGCCCAGGTCCGAGGTCGCCGCGGACGTGGACATCCCGCAGCCGCCGTTCTGGGGTGAGAGGGTCGCGCGCGGCATCGCGATCGACGAGTTCTGGCCACTGGTGAACGAGATCGCGTTGTTCCGCAACCAGTGGGGCTTCACCCCGGGCGAGCGCAGTCCCGACGAGTACAAGCGGTTCCTGGAGGAGGAGGCGTGGCCGGTTCTCCGTGGCTGGGTGGCCCGCGCCAAGGCCGACAAGCTCCTGATCCCCGAGGTGGTGTACGGCTACTACCCCGCTAACGGTGACGGCAACGACGTGGTCGTGTGGGACCCCGACGCCCCGCTGGAGCGTGAGCTGGAACGGTTCACGTTCCCACGCCAGTCCCGCGGCCGGTTCCTGTGCCTGGCAGATTTCTTCCGCGACGTGGCCACGTCAGAACCGGACGTGATCGGCATCCAGGTGGTGACGGTGGGGCGGCGTATCAGCCAGGTCGCCGCCGAACTGTTCGCCGAGGACCGCTACCAGGAGTACCTGTTCGCGCACGGGTTCGGCGTTGAGATGGCCGAGGCGCTCGCGGAGTTCTGGCACGTCCGGGTGCGCCAGGAGCTGGGCATCGCTGGCGAGGATGCGGACACCAAACAGGGGCTCTTCCGCCAGGAGTACCGCGGGTCACGCTACTCGTTCGGGTACGCCGCGTGCCCGAACCTCGAGGACCAGGAGAAGCTGTTCCGGCTGGTGGATCCCACCCGCATCGGCGTCACGCTGACCGACGAGTACATGCTCGACCCGGAGCAGTCGACCTCTGCGATCGTCGTCCACCACCCGGAGGCGAAGTACTTCTCGGCACGGTGATCGCTGCAGCCTGGCAGCTACCCGTCGGCGCCCTCTTCCCACTCACGCCAGCGGGCGCCCTCGACCAGGTCGGGATCGGGCCTGTCGGTGTCGACAGCATCCAACGACGCTGGGTCGTCGACCGCCTCGATCAGTCCCAGGGTGTCCTCGTCCCCGTCGCCGGCGCCGTCGAAGCACAGCAGCGCGATCCGGGTCCAGATGTCGCTCGCGACGGCAGGCTCGGACCGTTCACCGATGTCCCACAGCACCGCGACCGGCTCGTCGTCGAGGAGGCCGCGGGTCAGGATCGCGTGTGGCCGCTGGTCCCACAGCACGTCGCAGGCGCGGATGAAGCCCGCGACGTCATCGCCTAGGCCCGGCAGTTCGGCGTCGTCGGAGAGGAGGTCGACGACCCGGTCGGCGTCGTGGGCGTTGTACGCCTCGACGAAAGCGTCGATCAGGTCTTCGAGACGGCCGTACCGGGCCAGGTGCTCCCCGTCGGAGTCGCTGTCGTCGATCCTGGTGGGGTCCGTCTCGACGTGCAGCGCCTGACGGTCGACAGGGTCGAGGTCGATCCTGTTCGCGACGTCCGCGAGCGTGTCGAGGTCTTGCCCTGCGGCGGTCTGCCGGTTGGCCACATCCGCCTCCCCGCCCTGTCATGCCCATGGTGGACGGTGCGGCGCCGAACCGCAAGAGGCGGACCGGCCAGCCTCTAAGACGAGTCGGGAGGTTGGGTCTCCGCCACCGGCGGCTGCACGGTTTCCGCCGGCAGGTCCTGCGACCGGTTGGTCACCACCCACGCGAGTTGGGCGGCGAACACGATCAGCATCAGCAGCAGGAGGAGCATCCCGGTGTCCAGCCCGGCGACCGACGGGCCGGTCGGCTCGTCGGCGGGCTCTGGTGGCGGATGTCCGGTCGTACGATCCTGCACCGTCATGGGCGTCTCCTGGGGCGTCTCCTGAGGGCCGTTCACCCTGGTCATCGACACGGGCGGGCAACGGGAGTACGTCCACTCGGACAGGGAGGCGTCGGTCGTTCCCACCGCGATAGCCTCACCCCTTCCGTTGTCGTGAAGGAGTTCGGTGCCGCGGATCGTGGACATGCTGGCGCGCGGGCGGACGTTCTCGTTCGAGTTCTTCCCGCCGAAGACTGATGAGGGTGAGCGCAACCTGCGCGCTGCCCTCGAAGAGCTCGAGCCGCTGCGCCCGTCGTTCGTGTCGGTCACCTACGGGGCGGGAGGATCGACCCGCGACCGCACCCACCGCATCGTGGTGGACATCCTCGAGCACACCTCGATGACGCCGATGGCGCACCTGACGACGGTGGCGCACACCCGCGCCGAGCTCACCGACATCCTGCGCAGCTACCGCGACGCGAACGTCGAGAACATCCTCGCCCTGCGCGGCGACCCTCCGCGCAACGTCGACCCTGATGACGTTCCCCCCAGCGAACTGCTCCACGCGGTCGACCTGGTCCGACTGGCGCGTGACGTCGGGGAGTTCTCGGTGGGAGTGGCCGCCCATCCCGAGGGGCACCCCGAGTCGCACGGCGACCTCGACAGCGACCGCCGGTACCTCGCAGCGAAGCTGCGGGAGGCCGACTTCGGCATCACCCAGTTCTTCTTCCGCGCCGACGACTACCTGGCGATGCTCGACGATCTGCACCGTCTGGGCATGGACAGACCGGTGATCCCCGGGATCATGCCGGTGACCAACGTCGGTCAAGTCCAGCGGTTCGCCGAGCTGTCCGGAGCCGAGTTCCCCGCCGACCTCGCCGCACGGCTCCACGCGGTTGCCGACGACCCCGACCAGGTGCGTCGGATCGGGGTCGAGGTGGCCACCGAGATGTGCGACGAGCTGCTGGCGGCCGGGGCGCCGGGCTTGCACTTCTACACGCTCAACCGTTCGACCGCGACGCGGGAGATCTACGCCAACCTGGGCCTCCCCGCCGTGTCCTGACGCCTGCTGGGTCCACCGCCCGACGGAAGCCCGAATAACGCACATCTGACGGCAGCGAGACAACCCGGAACCATCACGCCTACGATCCGCGTCACACGCGGCGTCCTGCGGGGAGGCAGGAGGTGAACCCGCCCCGGCCACGCTTCACCGAGGAGTTCCTGGTCGCGGTCCTCGACGCCCTCGACGAGGGCGTGATCGCCTTCGACTCCCTCGGTCGGCTGATCGCGGCCAACCCCAGTGCGGTGCGCATGCTGGACATGGACCTCGCGGCGATGCGGGGACGGCCGGTGACCGATCTCACCCACACCCCGTTGCGTGCCGACGGGACCGCCATGCCCGCCCACGAGCATCCTGTCGCGCGCACGCTCAGAAGCGGCGTCGAGGTGACCGGGATGGTGATGGGGCTGCGTCCGCCGATCGGCGATCCCCGGTGGCTGTCGGCGAACACCCGCCTGATGCCGGCCACCGAGGAGAGTCCCCAACGCGGCCTCGTCCTGTCGTTCACCGACGTCACCGACCGTCTCAACGCTGAGGCGGCGCTGCGGTGGCGGGCCGAGTTCGACGATCTGGTCACCCGGCTGTCCGGGCAGTTCCTGTCCACCCGACCCGAGCAGACCGCGACCGAGATCGACCGTGCCCTGGCCGAGATCGGGGAGTTCGCGCGGGTCGATCGCTGCTACCTCTTCCTCGTCGACGAGGACAACGAGGCGGTCACCAACGTCCACGAGTGGACGGCCCCGGGGATCAGCAGCCGCAAGGACGGCCGGCAGCGGATGCCGCGCGAGACGCTGCCGTGGCTGATGCGGAAGCTCGAGCGGCACGAGGCGATCCACATCCCGGACGTAACGGACCTGCCATCCGAGGCGGTGGCAGAACGGGCGGAGCTGGCGCGACACGCGGTGCGGTCGATGGCGGTCGTGCCGATGGTGCGACGGGGACGGCTGATCGGGTTCGTGGGGTTCGACGCGGTCCGTGACGCGAAGTTGTGGAGCCCTGACGCGATCGCCTTGCTGCGGCTGGTCGCGGAGATCCTCACCAACGCCCTGGAGCGGCGCGTCGCACAGCGGGCGCTGTCGCGCGCTGCCGACCAGCTGCGTCGCCACGCCGCCGAGTTGGCGCGCGCCAACGATCAGCTGCGTCACGCCGACACCGTGAAGACCGACTTCCTGTCGATGACCTCCCACGAGCTGCGGACGCCGCTCGCGAGCATCCTCGGCTACAGCGAGATGCTCGTGGGCGACTGGTCCACGCTCGACGAGCGGACGCGGCGCACCGCGATCGAGGCGATCGACCGCCACGGGCGGCGCCTGTACCGGCTGGTCGACGACCTACTGATCGAGTCGAGGATCGCCAGCCGCACGTTGCAGCCGAGTTCCCAAACGGCATCGGTGGCCCAGGTGGTCCACGAGGCCCTCGATCAGGTGCCGACGCCGGCGGACGTCCACGTTGAGATCCCCGCCCACATCACGGTCCGCGTCGACCGGGAGCACGCCTGCCGCATGGTGGCGCAGCTGGTTTCGAACGCCGTCACGTACGGCGCCCCGCCGATCACCGTCGACGCCCGCTGGGTGGACGGGATCGTCGAGCTGCGGGTCGGCGACGAGGGTGCGGGCGTCCCCGACGAGTTCATCCCGCAACTGTTCGAGCCGTTCGCACAGGCCAGCACCGGCATCCAACGTGAGGCGTCAGGCGTCGGGCTGGGTCTGGCGATCGTGCGTGGGCTCGCGGAACTGAACAGCGGGACGGCCCGGTACGAGCCACCAGGCAGTCGGCCACAGGTTGCCGGCCGGCAGCCGTCCGGCGGTTGCTTCGTGGTCGTGCTGCCGGGCGGCTAGCCAGCCGCCGTGTCCACGAACGCAACCCCCGGAGCGGACCTGCCTCGGGCGACTCCGGGCTACTGAGTACCGCCCCCGCCTTCACCGCCGCCACCGCCGTCGTTGACGTTGACGTCGACCTGCTCGGGGACGTCGAGCTCGGTGTCGCCGGTCTCGCCGCCGCCGCCGCCGAACACGGTCCCGAACAGGAACCACGCGACCAGCACCAAGACGATGATGCCGACGATCACCGCGATGATCGCACCGGGGCCACCACCGCCGCCACCCTGGGTGACGATCACTTCACGCTCGCGTTCTGGTGGTCGTCCTTGCCGGTCTGCCATGTTCTCCTCCTAACCAGGGACACCGCATCCATGGTCGCTCACGATCCGTGCGGCGCGATGAACGAACGGTCAGAGACCACGCATAGCATGCGACCGCGTCCCGCCGTCCCCCGTCCGTGTGGCGCCCGGCTCCCCCTGAAGGCTCCCCCGCCGGTCCTACCGCCCGCGCGGCACCGGAGTTACGCTAGGTGGAGCACGGTAGGGGAGGGTCAGATGAAGGTTGCCGACGCGATGACGCCCGTCGTGCTGATGGTCGGCCCGGAGCACACCCTGCGCCAGACGTCGGAGATGATGATGGAGCGCAAAGTCGGCTCGGCGGTCATCCTCGACCCCGACGGAGCCGGCCCCGGCATCATCACCGAGCGCGACATCCTGCGGTCGCTGGCGGACGGTCAGGATCCCGATGAGGAGGTCGTGGACGACCACCTGACGGACAGCGCCACGGTCTGCGGGCCGGAGACCGCGCTGGAGGATGCAGCCTCGATCATGATGCGGGGCGGCTTCCGCCACGTCATCGTCTCGAATGCGACCGGCGTGGTCGGCGTGCTGTCGATGCGCGACATCGTGCGTTCCTGGCTGACGGAGCACAGCCCGGCCATCTAGTGTCCGGGTCAGACCGCTTCGCTACTTGAGTGACCTGAATCTGGGTCACGACCGCTTCGCTACTTGAGTGACCTGAGTCCGGGCCACGACCGCTTCCGTCCTACTCGCGCGCGTGCGCTCGCAGGTCCCGCAGTCGCCGCCCCAGTGCCAGCGCGGCGTCGAGCTGGCTGGCCTGCCCGGCGGGGAGGTGCTTCTGCGCGAAGGTCCGCGCCCCGTCGACGTACCACGTCCAACGCTGTTCGTCTGCCACGCCGGGGGTGGAGGTGGTCGGGGCGTGCACGAACGGTCGGCAGTCCACGATGCGGATCTCGGCACCGGCACGCCTGACCCGCTCGCAGATGTCGGCGTCCTCCCAGTACAGGAAGTAGTCCTCGTCGAAGCCGCCGACGTGCTCGAAGCAGTCCGCGGTGATCACCATCACCCCGCCCAGCACATGACCCTCGACGCGTAGAGCGTCCTCCAGGTGGGTCGTGTGACGCACCCCGCGACTGAGCAGGCGCTTGATCAGCATCCGGGTGCGGCGCACCTGCCAGCCGCTCGTGAACCACAGGGCCCGCATCGTGGCGTTCGGTCCCAACGCCGAGTGAACGACGTGACCCTCGCTGTCTCGGACGGGACCCGACGCCACACCCACCTTCGGGAGGTTGGTGAGCGTGGCGGCGATCTCGCTCAGAGATCGGCCGTCGAGGCGGATGTCGGGGTTGAGGAAGGCCAGGTGGCGGACCCCGAGTTGCAGGAGCCTGGCCGCCCCGACGTTGGCGGCGGCGCCGTACCCGCGGTTGTCACCGAGGCGGATCAGCTCGACGTGGTCGGGGACCGACGGGGGACCTGACGGTGAGTCGTTGTCGACCACGACGACGGGGACGTCGGGCTCGTGGGCGGCGAGAGATGCTAGCAGGGCAGGCAGCACCGCGTGCGACTCGTAGGCGACGACGACCGCACCGATCGTCGGCGCGCGCGACGCTGGGGGCATGGCCGCGACGGTAGCGCGACGACACACGGCGCGGGGTCCCCGCGCCGTGTGTCGGGTTCAGCGGAGCTCAGCTGTGGGCGGCGGTGTCCTTCTCCCTGCGCCGCCGTGCCGCGGTCAGGGACAGTCCACCGAGGACCATGACGCCCAGGGCGACCAGCAGGCCGTTGGTCACGCCCGTGCCGGTGGTGGGCAGCAGCCCCGCTGCGGGGCGCGCCACGATCGTGAACTGTGCGGCTGCGACCCGGAGGAACCGGCCGGAGACGTCCGTGCCGGTGAACGTGATGGTGGCACCACCAGGAGCCGCGTCAGCGGGGATGTCGATCGTGGCGGTGGCGACGCCTTGGGGGTTGGCCGTCACCGTCCTCGTCCGGGTGAAGTTGGTGCCGGCCACCTCCACCGCGACGGCCGAGCCGGGCGCGAAGCCGGCGGCCGAACAGGTGATCGTCCCCCCGACCACGACGGTGCCGGTCGGGCACGTGGCCGCCGCCCCCGCCGGGTACGGCGCTTGCGCCAACGCTGCGCCCGGTAGGACCAGTAGCAGTGCGAGAGCGGTTACGAAGATGCCCCAGATACGTCGCATGTCTGTCCCCTACAGATGGTGCCCCACGCGGTCGGGACCACTCTACACATCAGCAGTCACAGGAATCCAGTCCATCGTTCACCGCAACGACCCGGCCGTTAGTCGGTGCTGGCTCCCGGCGGGTGTCCGAGGTGGCTCTCGCCTCCGCCGGAACGGTCGAACAGCGCCGAGTGGTCGGTGGCACGGTCGTCGTCGGGCTGTCGCCGCCGAGGCTCGCCGCCGTCCCGTCCGGGCAGTCCAGCCGGACCGTTGGCGTCGTTCGCGTGCCAGGCGGGGCCTGGCGGCTGGCCGTTCCCAGCGGGCGGCTTGGCCGCAGCCTCACCAGGCCCCGCCGGCCGGTCGACGCCGTGGCGGGAATCCGCAGCCCCCGCCACACCGGCGGACTGACCTGGCTCCGGCGCTTGGGGCGACCGGCTTGCCCAGTCGAGACGTCGAGCCGCCGCCGAGGTCTGGGCCTCGTCGCCGCGACGCCCCACCAC
>JALYHG010000176.1 GCA_030776725.1 Actinomycetota bacterium | reverse complement strand
GCGCCACGCCGCGCTGGCCAAGCCGGCGGGGAGCCTGGGTGGGCTGGAACGCCTCGGCGCCCAGCTCGCCGCCGTCGCCGGGACCAGCCCCCCGCCGGTACCCACCGACCCCGCCCTGGTCATCGCCGTGGGCGACCACGGCGTGCACGCCCAGGGTGTGACGCCCTGGCCGCGGGACGTGACCCGTCAGATGGTGGCGGCGTTCTGCCAGGGACGCACCGCCGCGAACGCGCTGGCGGCGACGGTCGGCGCACGCGTCACCGTCCTGGACGTCGGCGTGGCGGGGCCGGTCGCCTCCCATCCGCTGCTCCGCGCCGCCCGCGTCCGTGACGGCACCGACGACCTGCTCGACGGCCCGGCCATGAGCTGCGACGACGCGGCCCGGGCGGTCCTGGCCGGAGCCGGGGTGGCCGACGAGCTGCTCGCCGCCGGGGCGGACCTGCTGCTCACCGGGGACATGGGGATCGCCAACACCACGCCGGCGGCGTGTCTGGTCGCGGCGCTGACCGGCGCCGAACCCGAGCAGGTCACCGGCCGCGGATCGGGGATCGACGACGCGACGCTGGCGTGGAAGCAGGCCGTGGTCCGCGGCGCGCTGGAGCGCCACGGCGACGACCGTGACCCGCTGGCTGTCCTGGCCTCCCTGGGCGGTCTCGAGCACGCCGCCCTGGTCGGGGTGGTGCTCACCGCCGCGGCCGAGGGCGTCCCCGTGATCCTCGACGGGATCTCCACCGTCGCGGCCGCGCTGGTGGCGGTCGCGCTGAACGCGGCGGTGGCGGACTGTGTCATCGCCGGTCACCGCTCGGTCGAACCCGGGGCGGCGATCGCGCTGGCGCACCTGGACCTGGTCCCGCTCCTGGACCTCCAGCTGCGCCTGGGGGAGGGCACCGGAGCGCTCCTGGCGGTCCCGGTGGTGCGGGGCGCCGCCCGGCTCCTGCACGACGTGACGACCCTCGCCGAGCTGCGGGAGGAGCTGCCGTGAGGGCCGCGTTGGCGTTCCTGACCGTCCTGCCGGTGCGCAGCGCGCTCGGTCCCGGCCGCCGGGCCCTGGCGGCGTTCCCCGCAGCGGGAGCCGTGGTCGGGCTGGTCTGGTGGGCGGCGGCCGTGGCGGGGCGTGGGCTGGGCGGGGCGGCAGTGGGCGCAGCGGCGGTGTTGGTGGCCGACCTGATCCTGACCGGCGGGCTGCACCTGGATGCCGTCGGCGACGTCACCGATGCGTGGGCATCCGGTCGGCGCGGCGACGACGCCCGCGACGTGATCCGCGATCCGCGGGTGGGTGCCGTTGGCGCCGCCGGTGTCGGCACCGTGCTGCTGGCCCGGTTCGCGCTCCTGGCAACGACCGTGCCGGCCGCGTTGGTCGCGGTCCCCACCGCCGGGCGGCTCGCGATGGTGTGGACGCTGGGGCGGCTGCCTGCCGGGGCGGGGTCGCTGAGCAGCGACCTGGTACCGACCGCCACCGCCGGCGTGCGGTGGGTCGCGGTCGGGTCGGCCACGATGATCGCCGCGGCGGCGGCGCGCGCAGCCGGCGTTGCGTTGACCGGTGCGGTGATCGTGGGCGGCGTGGCCGCGGCGGGCGCGGTGACCACCGCGGTGGCGCTCGCCGCGTGGTGGCGGCGCAGGTTCGGGTTCCCCTGTGGCGACGCGGTGGGTCTCGCCGGGATCGTCGCCGAGCTCGTCGCCCTCGCCGTGCTGGTGGCAGCACTAAGGAGCAAGTCATGAGGATCCTCGAGCGACGCAACGACGGGAAAAGCATGACGCCGCAGCGCTCGCATCGCTGATCGTCGCCGGCCCGTTGCCGGCGGCGCCGTTCAGATCGCCTCGAGCCGGCGCAGCGGCCGGCGGGGGCCGAACCGGGGCGCCCACCGCCCGCTGAGACACAGCAGGCGGACGACCCGGCCGCGGTGGCCGCGGTAGGGCTCGAGCAGCTCGAGCATCCGTGCGTCGTCGGCTCGTGGCTCGCCGGCCAGGTTCCACGCCACCAGGTTGGGGATGTGGTAGTCGCCGACCTCAACGGCATCGGCGTCGCCGAGCGCGGTCCGCACGACCAGCGCCGCGGTCCAGGGGCCGACCCCGTTCACGGCCAACAGCCGGCGGGTCGCCTCGCCGGGGTCCAGCGTCGAGACGTCTCCGAGCCGGGCGGCGTGGACGCAGACGCGACGCAAGGTCTCGGCCCGGCGGCGCTCCAACCCCAGCGGGTGGAAGCGGAAGTAGGGCTGTTGGGCCAGCAGCTCCGGGGCCGGGGGGAGCAGCAGACGACCGGGTCCCGGTGCCGGCTCCCCGAACCTCACCACGATCCGCCGCCAGGCCCGCTTGGCCTCGATCGACGTGACCTTCTGCTCGACCACCGCACGCTGCAGCGCATCGACCACACAGTGGGAGCGGCACAGCCGCAGGCCGGGGGAGCGGCGGTGCAGGCGCTCCAGCAGTGGGTGGGCGGGACGGAAGCCCTCCGGGTGGTCGCCCGCGCCGAGCAGCTCCGGGGCGGTGTCGAGGAGCCACGCGGCGCCGGGACCCCAGGCCGCGGCGACCACCGTCGGGGGCGTGCACACCAGGTGAAGGGTCCCTGCACTGTCGGGAGTCCGCACCGCCCACCACGCCTCACGGGGGGCGAGGCGGACGGTGGGATCAGCCGTCCCCGTGCGCAGCGGCGCGAGCGTGCCCGCCAGATCCAGCGGGTAGGACAGCTGCAGGCGACGGATCCGCATACGCCTCCGTGGTGGCCTGCGAGGAACCTAACTGTGGGACCACCCCTGGGAGGTAGCGTGGCCCGGGATCGACGAACGGGATCGCCGATGAGCGTGGCCACTCTGGACGACACGACCGCCGGCACGGTGACCCTCGGCGACCTCGAGGTCCGCCGACTGGGGTTCGGGGCGATGCGCCTCACCGGCCCGGGGGTGTGGGGAGCGCCCGACGACGTCGACGCTGCCCGGGCGGTGCTGCACCGAGCGGTCGAGCTCGGTGTCAACTTCATCGACACCGCCGACTCGTACGGCCCGCACGTCAACGAGACGTTGATCGCCGAGGCGTTGCACCCCTACCCCGACGACCTGGTGATCGCCACCAAGGGTGGGCTCGAGCGCCCCGGTCCCGGACAGTGGCCGCGCAACGCCCACCCCGACCACCTCAAGCCCGCCTGCGACGGGAGCCTGCGCCGGCTACGCGTCGACACGATCGACGTCTACCAGCTGCACGCTCCCGACCCCGCCGTGCCGTACGAAGAGACCGTCGGGGCGCTCAGAGAGCTCCAGGACGCCGGGAAGATCCGCCACATCGGGCTGTCCAACGTGGCCGTCGACCAGCTGGCAGCCGCTCGCAGGATCGTCGACGTGGTGTCGGTGCAGAACCGCTACAACCTCGCTCACCGCGAGCACGAGGACGTCCTCGAGGCCTGTGCGGAGCTGGGCCTGGCCTTCATCCCGTATTTCCCGCTGGGTTCCGCCCAGCTGGCCAGCGACGACGGTCCCCTGGCGGGGTTGGCTGCCCGCGAGGCCATCACGCCCGCGCAGGTGGCGTTGGCGTGGCTGCTGGCCCGTTCTCCCGTGATGCTGCCGATCCCGGGGACGTCGTCGCTGGAGCATCTCGAGGAGAACCTCGCCGCAGCCTCCGTGGACCTCCCCGACGACGTCGTCACGGCCCTCGACCGCGTCTAGGCCGTCCCCGGCGGCGACGGGACGCTCACCCCGGATCGGGTGTCGCATCGGGGATGACCGGACCGGCCATCTGCTCGGTGGGCTCCGCTCAGCAGAACCACGGCTCGGTCAGCCTGGGGCGTCCCTGCACCGAGCCGGTCAGGATCTGCGGACGCCCGCCGGTGACCCCTGCGGCTGCCGCCACCGCCGCGTCGACGTCGACGAAGATCCGCTCGGCGCTCGCCCCGTCGGCGGTGCGCTCGGCCACCAGCTCGGCGAGTTCGGCCTGCAGCGCATCGACCCGCGCATCCGCGGCGGTCCACCGGTACGTCAGCCTCTCGGCGTCGTAGTCGCCCAGGTACGGGGCGAGGTCGGGATGGTCGAGGAGCAGCGACCCTTCCGGGAGCAGGAGCCGGATGGTGTACATGACCGGGTCGACGTTGCCGACCAGATCGTGGTCGGCCACGAACGTCACGACGTCGTGGACGTCTCCCAGCGTCGTCCACGGCGTGAACGGCAGCCACGAGGGCCGCAGTTCGATCCCGTACGAGCGCAGCAACGCGATCGCCTGACGCGCCTGCGCGGTGGTGTGACCCTTGTCGAGCCGGGCGAGGATCGTGTCGTTGGTCGTCTCCAGCGCCGACACCACGAACAGGCAGCCCGACTCCGCCAGCACCGGCCAGGCTTCAGGGTGCTCGACGATGTGGTCGACCTTGGTGGTGCAGTCGAACGTGAGTTGCGGCCAGCGCTCGTGCATCGCGCGCACCACCCGGAGCGCGTGGGTGGGGCCGTTGAGGAAATCCGGGTCGGCGAACGTGATGTGCCCGGCGCCGAGTTCGACCAGCTGGGCGATGTCGTCCACGACGGCGGCGGTGTCAACCGCCCGGAAGCGTCCGCCGTAGACGGTCGGGACGGGACAGTGGCGGCACCGGTGCTTGCAACCGACGGTCGCCTGGACCGCCCCCACCCGACGTTCGTGGCCGCCGAACGCGAGGTGGGCGTAGGAGTCGAGCGGCGGAAGCAGGTCGCGGGCAGGCAGCGGTGGCTTCACCCGGCCGCGGCCGAGCTGGACGGTCACGCGGTCTGCCACGTCGACGTCGCCAGCGAGGCCTGCGACCCACCCGACCAGCGCCCCGACGTAATCGCCGGCGATCACCCGGTCGGTGACGCGACCGACGGTGTGGTCACGGCTCACCGGCGCGTACAGACCGTAGAAGCAGATCGGGAGGGTGGGGCGCTGGCGACGCGTGACGGTGGCCGCGGCCACCGCCAGTCGCATCGCGGTGTGCATCGGGACCGAGAAGCAGACGGCACCGGCCCAGTCGATCAGGGCCGGGTCCCACCGCTGGACCGACAGATCGAGGCAGCGGACCTCGTGGCCGGCGTCGCGAAGGGCCGCGGCAGGAACCGCGGCGTGCAGCGGCTGGTGACCGAGCTCGTAGGTGGACACGACCAGGACACGCACGCCACCGAGGTTAACCACCTCCCGTGCCGCCGACGAACGGCCGGCGTCGAGACCGTGGTTCGCTGGACTGGCCGGTTGTACGGTCTACCGCACGCTCCGCGGGGCGCTGTCTAGGACGTCGCAGCCAACGGGGGGACCGCGAGGGGGCGGCCTGGCCGTCCCCTCGCGGCCGTGCGCCACCACCTCGACCGGCCATACTGCACCGGCCATACTGGGCCGCATGGAGCGGACCTTCACTCTCGAGGAGGCCCGGACGCTGCTGCCCGAGGCGCGGGCGCGGATCCGGACGGTGGCGGCGCTCACGTCCGAGGCTCGCCAGCTCGAGCGGGCACTGCGCGACAACCGTCCGGCTGCTGGCGGCGTGCCGGAGCTGAAGGCGTTGGACGCCCGTGTCCACGACGAGCTGTCCTGGTTCGCCGAGCACGGCGTGCAGGTCAAGGGCATCGCCCCGGCGCTCCTGGACTTCCCGGCCCGGGCGGTGCAGGGCGTGGTCCTGCTGTGCTGGTTGGAGGGCGAGGACGACCTCGCCTGGTACCACCCGGTCGAGACCGGCTTCCTGGGCCGCGCGCCGATCGCGGAACTGCGGCTGCTGTGAGGAGGAACGCGTGGCCGACCAGCACGTGATCGGGATCGTGCTCGCCGGCGGGGCGGGCAAGCGGCTGATGCCGCTCACGGCCGACCGGGCCAAGCCGGCGGTGCCCTTCGCCGGGAGCTACCGGTTGGTCGACTTCGCCCTGTCGAACCTCGTCAACGGCGGCTACCTGCGCCTGGTGGTGTTGACCCAGTACAAGAGCCACAGCCTCGACCGGCACATCTCCACGACCTGGCGGCTGTCACCGCTGCTGGGCAACTACGTCACGCCGGTCCCCGCGCAGATGCGCCACGGGGCCCGGTGGTTCGCCGGGTCGGCGGACGCGATCTACCAGAACCTCAACATCATCCGCGACGAGCGTCCCGATCACGTGATCGTGTTCAGCGCCGACCACGTCTACCGCATGGACCCGCGCCAGATGGTCGAGCAGCACGTCGCCACCGGGGCGGGGGTGACGGTCGCGGCGATCCGCGCCCCGCGGAAGGACGCGTCCCGGTTCGGGGTGGTTCAGCCGGGGGACGGCACCCGTATGGCCGGCTTCCACGAGAAGCCGTCGACCGCGCAGGGCCTACCGGACGCACCGGACCAGGTGTTCGCCTCGATGGGCAACTACGTGTTCGCCACCGATGTGCTGGTCGATGCGGTGACCCGCGATGCCCAGCGTGAGGACAGCGACCACGATGTGGGCCGCGACATCATCACCATGCTGACGGCAGCAGACCAGGCGCACGTGTACGACTTCGCCGCCAACGACGTGCCGGGAGCCACCGAGCGCGACCGCGGCTACTGGCGCGACGTGGGCACCGTCGACGCCTACTACGCGGCACACATGGACCTGGTATCGGTGCACCCGGTCTTCAACCTGTACAACCGCGACTGGCCGATCCACACCTGGCTGGGGTCGCTGCCGCCCACCAAGTTCGTCTTCGACGACGACGGGCGCCGAGGACAGGCGCTCAACTCGATGGTCAGCGGCGGGGTGATCGTCTCGGGCGGCACGGTGCGGCGCTCGGTGCTGTCGCCGGGGGTGTTCGTGCACGCGTACGCCGAGGTGGAAGGGTCGGTGCTGATGCAGGACGTCGTGGTGGGCCGTAACGCCGTCGTCCGCAACGCCATCGTCGACAAGAACGTGGTCATCGGAGACGGTGCCCGCATCGGGGTCGACCCGGACCTCGACCGCGAGCGGTTCACCGTCTCCGACGGCGGGGTCGTGGTGATCGCCAAGGGGCAGCGGGTGCCTGCAGCGGCCGACGCCGACTCCCCGTGAAGACCGCGATCGTCACCCGCGAGTACCCGCCGGAGGTGTACGGGGGCGCTGGCGTGCACGTCGAGCACCTCGCCACCGCGCTCGCCGAGCACGTCGATGTCGCGGTGCACTGCTTCGGGCCCGCCCGAAGCGACCCGCTGGTCGCCGCGGCGTACCAGCCGTGGGAGGCGTTGGCGGGCGGTGCACGACACCTGGCCGCCTTGCGCACCATGTCGGTGGATCTCGTGATGGCCGCCGGGGTGGCCGGCGCCGACCTGGTCCACACCCACACGTGGTACGCGAACCTCGCGGGGCACCTGGCCAAGCTGCTGTACGAGGTCCCGCACGTGGCGACCGTCCACAGCCTCGAGCCGTTGCGCCCGTGGAAGGCCGAGCAGCTCGGCGGCGGCTACGCGGTGTCCAGCTTCTGTGAGCGCACCGGGCTGGAGGATGCCGACGCGGTGATCGCGGTGTCGGACGGCATGCGCGCCGACGTGCTCGCCTGTTACCCGCAGATCCCGCCCGACCGCATCCACGTGATCCACAACGGCGTCGATCCGGACGTGTACCGGCCCGAACCCGACCGCGGAGTCCTGCGCCGCTTGGGCGTCGACCCCGATCAGCCGTCGGTTGTGTTCGTCGGCCGCATCACCCGCCAGAAGGGCCTGCCACACCTGCTCCGCGCTGTCGAGCTCCTGGAGCGCCCCGCGCAGCTGGTCCTGCTGGCCGGCGAGCCCGACACGCCCGAGATCGCCGCCGACGTCCGCGCTCGGGTTGACCGGCTCCGTGCGGCGCGGGGCGGGGTCGTGTGGGAGGAGGCGATGCTGCCCCGCGCCGACGTCGTCGCGGTCCTCTCGCACGCGACGGTGTTCGTGTGCCCGTCGGTGTACGAACCGTTCGGGCTGGTCAACCTCGAGGCGATGGCGTGTGGCGCCCCGGTCGTGGCGACGGCGACCGGTGGGATCCCCGAGATCGTGGTGGACGGCGAGACCGGCCTGCTGGTCCCGTTCGAGTCCGGTGACGCGTCGGAGCCAGCCGACGCCGAGCGGTTCGCCCGGGACCTGGCCACCCGCATCGACGAGCTCCTGGCCGACCCTTCCCGCGCCGCCGGCATGGGTCGAGCTGGCCGCCGACGGGTGCTGGACCGCTTCACGTGGGACGTTGTGGCCGAGCGGACGGCCGACCTCTACCAGCGGCTCACGGGTTGACGTCGGGCGGGACGGGGGCGCCGACCACGACCGTCGACCCGGCGTCGGTTCGGCGGCGCTCGCGGCGGCTGGTCAGCCACGCCCCGAGCAGGACCAGCGCCGTCCCGACCAGCGCGAGCGGGTGCACCGTCTCCCCACGGACGGTCACCCCCAGCACGATCGCGACGACGGGGATGAAGTAGATCGCCACCGACCCGCGCGCTGCACCGACCCGCCCGACCAGGGTGGTCATCCCCACGAACGCCAGCCCCGTGCCCAGGACCCCCAAGGGGACCATGGCCAGGGCGCTGCTCCACTTCCAGGTCGAGGTCGGCACGGACGCGGCCCCCACCGGGGCGATCACCATCAGCGCCACCAGCTGGGCGCGGAGCAGCACGGGAGCGCTGCCGTAGCGTTGCTGCAGCGGGACGGCGAGGTTGGTGGCCAGGCCGTAGAGGGCCACCGCGACCACCAGCAGCGCCACGCCCAGCGGTGAGGCGTCCGACCCGGACGCGTTGGGCCACATGATCGCGACCACGCCGAGGAACCCGAGGGCGAGGCCGGCGACCTGGGTCGGTCGGGGCAGGGACCGCAGCAACAGCGTCGCGATCAGCGCGCTCCACAGCGGCACCGCCCCGTTGATCATCCCGGCCACCGACGAGTCGACCCACTGCTGGGCGATGGGGAACAACAGCAGCGGGGCGGCCATCCACACCAGCCCCAGCACCGCCACCCGTGGCCAGTCGTCGCGGTGGACGCTGCTTCTGGCACGGGGCACCAGCGCGAGTGCGACCACCCCCAGGGTCAGGCGAGCCCCCGCCACGACCCCGGGGGCGAACGCTTCGAGTCCGATGGCGATGAACAGGAACGACGAGCCCCAGATCGCGGCGATCCCGGCGAGCAAGCCCCACTCGATCGCACCGAAGGGTTCGACGCGGGTGCCGTGCGCCGTCTGCAGCACCCGGCGCCGGGGTGGCCCCGGCCGTCCCGGTGGCGCGTCATCCCTGGCGGGATCCGGGGTCAGGCGCACGAGCGTGGCGGCGCCGTCAGGCGGTGCGTTGATCGGCCGGGGCGGCGATGACCACGTCGAGCTGGCGGTGCGCCTCGCGCAACGAGCGCTCGACGTCCGCGGGGGTCTGGCCACGGGCGAACAGGAAACCCAGGTAGCGGTCGCCCTCGGGCAGCGGCGCCACCGCACGCCCGGTCGGGACGGTGATCTCGAGCCCGACGATGCCGGGGACCGAGCGGGCAGCGTCGCGGCCTTGGACGGCGCGGAGCACGCCGGCGTGGGGGATCGGGAGCATCATCACGCCGGATGCGTCCGGCTCACGTCGCAGCCTGTCCAGCGGCAGATCGAGCGCGTGACGCAGGATCAGCTCCTCGAGCTGCACGCCCAACCCGAACCGCAACGCACGGGCGCACAGCCCACCGATGGAGCGCGCGGCCAGCTCCAGGAACGTCACGACCCCGTCCGGTCCCACCCGTAGCTCCGCGTGGACGGGACCTTCGCGCAGGCCCACCGCGGTCGCCGCGTCGGCGGTGACTCGCTCGATCTCGGCCACGACGTCCGCCGGCTTCCGCGACGGCGTGACGTACAGGCTCTCCTCGAAGTAGGGCCCGTCGAGCGGATCAGGCTTGTCGAAGACCGCCAGCACGTCGAGGTGGCCGCCGCGTAGCAGCCCTTCGACGGCCACCTCCTCGCCGGGAACGAACCGTTCGACCAGCAACGGACCGTCCGCATCGGCGTCAGCGCATCCGAGCAGCCGCCGGATCCGTGCCGCGGCGGTCGCGGCATCCTCCGCGGTGTCGGCGCGGATCACCCCGCGGCTGGCTGACAGCGACACCGGTTTGACCACGCATGGAAGCCCGACCGTGCGGGCGAGCGCGGCGACGTCGTCGCCTGATGCGGCGACGCGGAAGTCGGCCTGGCGCACCCGCCCAGCCAGCGCCCGACGCAGCGCGACCTTGTCACGGGTGCGGGCGACCGCGCCCGGCGGGTTGTGGGGGATCCCGAGCGCGGCCGCGGCCTGCGCTGCGGCCACGACCCCCTGGTCGTCGACCGCGATGACAGCGTCGATCCGGTTGGTGCGTGCGTGCGTGGCGATCGCACGTGCGGCGCGGTCAGGGTCGCCCAGATCGATCCGCAGCGCCCGATCGCCCATCCGGTCGGCCATGGCCTGACGCTCGTCCGAAGCGATCACGACCTCGACCCCCAGGCGCGCGGCGGCATCGAGGAAATCCCCGGCGCGGTACGTGGACGAGGGCAGGAGCAGAAGGATGCGGCGCACGGCGGTACCGTACGTGACGTGCGCGGTCCCGCCCAGGCGACGTCGACCCGCGCGGAGGGCATCCATGACCGACAGTCCCATGACAACCGAACCGATCGTGCAGATCACGCCCAACGCCAAGGAGAAGATCCTGCGGGTGCGGGCGCAGGAACCCCAGCCCGAGGCGATGGGGCTGTGGGTGTCCGTCAGCGGGTTCGGTCCACGCGGCTACGACCACGAGATCCGCATCGATCGGCTCGAGCTGGCCGAGCCCAGCGACGTCGTGCAGCACCACGATGACCTGTCGATCGTCATCCCCGCGGACGACGTCGACAAGCTGCGCGGCGCGACGATCGCCATCGAAGGTGATCCCGTCTACGGCGCCGTGGTCGTCACCAACCCCAACAAGCCCGAGAGCCCGCAGATGCGTGGCCAGGTCGGTGACCTCAGCGGTCCGCTCGCGGAGCGCGTGGCGCAGATCCTCGAAGCGGTGGTCAACCCGAGCATCGCTGCGCACGGCGGACGTGCGGAACTCGTCGGCGTCGAGGACGACACCGCCTACCTCCGCCTGTCGGGCGGGTGCCAAGGTTGCGGGATGGCCAAGGTGACGCTGACCCAGGGGATCGAGGTGGCGATCCGCGATGCCGTCCCCGAGATCCGCAACATCGTGGACGTCACCGATCACGCCGCCGGGGACAGCCCCTACTTCGAGTCGTCCAAGAAGTAGAGGTCATCGAAGTAAAGGTCGTCGAACGAGCAACCGTCGCTGTCGGCCTCGCCGGCGTCCGCGCCGGTCTCGTGAGACCGTCGGAGCGCCCGTCGCTGCGGTCTCCCGCCCCGACGGGATGCGGTCAGGCGGCGCGCTGGTCCTGGTCGCTGGCGTGCAGCTCTCGGAGCTGCTCGATGTCGCGGGGGGTGGCGACCCCGAGCGCGAGCTTCACGGCGAGCAGAGCCTGGTGCTCGTGGGGCTGCGCTGCCATGTCACGTCCTACGGTCGTCGGTCGCCTCGTCACCACCAGCATCGGCCAACCTGGTCGGGTGCGGTAGCCACGGCCGTGGCAACGGTGCGAACCGGGGTGTGGGTCCTGCCTGGCCGCCGTGACGCCGTCGCCCCGACGGCGGCGACGAGGAGTGGCGCTGAGTGGCGCTGAGCGTCGTGTCCCTGTCGGTGGTGCTCGCGGCCTGGACGTTGCGCGTGAGCGTCCGGTGAGCTAACTGCAGCATGCGCTCTGCGCACTCTTGTTAGCACATCTGGGGTTGAGGCTCCACCATCGGTGCGGCGCTGCCGAAGCGTGGGCCGCGATGTGAAGCGCTCGCGTTCGACGCGGCCGTCGCCTTCCTCCCCCCTCCCCGAACGAGAGATCCTCCATGCCGTCTTCTGTGTCTGCTCGACGACCGCGGCTTCTCCGCGCGTTCCCGGCCGTGTTCGTCGCGGTCGCGCTCGCCGTCACCCAACTGGTGGGGGCGGACCCTGCGCACGCGGCGTCCGGCGTCCAGCGCGTCCACGACCGCGACCGCGTGTCGACGGCGGTGGCGGTCGCCACGCAGGCGTGGGGCCACGCCCCGCACGTGCTGCTGGCCACAGCCTCCGACTACCCCGACGCGATCGCCGGGGCTGCACTCGCGGCTCGACGCCAGGGGCCGGTCCTGCTCACCCCACCCGACCATGTCCCGGTGCCGGTGTGGGAGGCGCTGCGGTCACTGGGCACCACCGACGTCACCATCCTCGGGGGCGGTAAGGCGGTGACGCCCGCGGTCGAGCAGCACCTGCGGGCGGGCGGGTACGCGGTGCAACGCGTCTCGGGGCCGACCCGGTACCACACCGCTGCGGTCGTGGCCGGGCAGGTCAACGCCGGTGGGGACGTCCCGCTGGTGGCGGTCGCGGTGGGTAGCCGCGCCGACGGCCGTGACGCGTGGCCGGACGCGCTGTCAGCAGCGTCGCTGGCGGGGCTCAGCTCCCCGGCGCCGACCCTGTTGGCTGCCGATGGTCACCTGCCCGACGCCACCCGCGACGCGCTGCAGCAGCTGGCACCCGACCGGGTGATGGTCCTCGGCGGGCCGGGTGCGGTCAGCGACACGGTCGTCCAGCAGATCGCCGGGATGGACATCCCGGTCGAACGGGCCGCCGGGAGCGACCGGTTCGCGACGTCGGTGCAGGTGGCCGAGGCCGCCCTCGACGGAGTCGGCGGTGCCGGCCCGCTCGACGGCCAACAGGTCGTGTTCGCCTCCGGGGAGGACTTCCCGGACGCGCTGGGCGCCGGGGCGCTGGCGGCGCGCCGGTCCGCTCCGCTGGTCCTGGTGCCCGCCGGGCAGCTGGCGGACGGAGTCGATGCGTTCCTGCGCAGCGACGGGACGGACTTCCAAGGCGGCGTCCTGGTCGGGGGACCGGTCGCGGTCAGCGGGTTCGTCCACCAGGAGCTCGAGGCGGCACTGGCCGGGGCTCCGCGTCCCGCACCACCGCCGCCACCACCGGCTCCGGAACCCAGCTGTGCGCCGAACTCGTCGCCGGACTGCCGTTACACCTACCACCATCCCCTGTCGACCTGGGAGTCGTTGGCTCGCTGCGAATCCGGTGGGAACTGGGCGATCAACACCGGGAACGGCTACTACGGCGGGCTGCAGTTCTCGCTGTCGTCGTGGCGCACCGTCGGGGGAGCCGGCTACCCGCACCAGCACTCGAAGTGGGAGCAGATCTACCGCGCTGAGCTGCTGCAGTCGCGACAGGGGTGGGGCGCCTGGCCAGCGTGTTCCCGCAAGATCGGGCTGCGCTAGCGTCGACATCGGTTGCGTCCAGCCGTCGGGTTGCCATGTCGGGGTCGACGACGCGGAAGCTGACGTCCGCCGAGCGACGCCCGTACCTGGCCAGGTTGGACCACCGCAGCATCGGTTGAGGAGCGCGACGTGACGTGGGATCCGCACGGCAAGGTCGCGGTGGTCACCGGCGCCTCCAGCGGGATCGGTCGCGCCACCGCGCGTCGGCTGGCGTCGGCTGGCATGACGGTGGTGGGCGTCGCTCGACGCGAGGAACGGCTGCGCGAGCTCACCGACGCGGAACCCAACGTCGTGGCGCACGCGGCCGACGTGACCGACGTGGCCGCCGTCGATGCGCTCTCCGACCGGGTCCGCGACGAGTTCGGTGTCTGCCACGCGCTGATCAACAACGCCGGGGTTCCGGGCGGGCAGTTCTGGGAGCGCGACGACCTCGACGACGCGTTGCAGACCCTCGACGTGAACCTGCTGGGCACGTTCCGGTGTCTCGCGGCGTTCGCCGACCTGCTGGCGGAATCCGCCCCGAGCCGCGTCATCAACGTCGCGTCGGTCGCTGGGAAGCTCGGGATCGGGCCGGCCGCGTACGCGGCCAGCAAGTTCGGGGTCGTCGGCGTCTCCGAAGCGTTGGCCTTCTCGTGGGCTGCTCGTGGCGTGACGGTGTGCCAGCTCAATCCCGGGTTCATCGAGACGGAGGGCTTCCCGCAGAACGGGCTCAGGCGCCGCGGGCTGGGTCCGCTGATCGGGGAGCCCGACGACGTCGCCGAGGCGGTGTTCGACGCGCTCGTGCGCGGCAAGGTCGAGCGGACCGTTCCCCGCTGGTACCGCGGGATCGTGGTGGTCCGCCACGTCGCCGCGCCGCTGTACCGGGCGGTCGCCTCTCGCCTCGATCGGGCGCGTGGGATCCGCCACTGAGGTCTCGCGACGTCGGTGTGCCGGGTCGTTCCCGGCTGCGGGAACAGATCGTCACACCACCGCACTGCGACCCGTCGGTGTGCTGGGTCGTTCCCGGCTGCGGGAACAGATCGTCACACCACCAGGCGGGGTCCTAGAACGGCAGGCCCTGGGTCTGCGCTGCGGCTTCCACCAGTCCCCGCAGCTTGTCGGCGCGGGCGGGGTGGCGAAGCTTGGTCAGCGTCTTCTTCTCGATCTGGCGGATCCGCTCGCGGGTGACACCGTAGAACTCGCCGATCTCCTCCAGCGTCCGTGTGCGCCCGTCCAGCAACCCGAAACGCATCATCAGCACGCCCCGCTCGCGCTCGTCGAGCGATGACAGCGCCGCGGCGACGTCGTCGCGGGCCAGCTTGAACGCGGCGACGGCCTCCGGGTCGATGGCGTCCTCGTCGGGGACGAGCTCACCCATCGTGGTGTCGCCCTCCTCGCCGACCGGTTTGTCCAGCGATGCGATCGAGGTGGAGGCCTGGCGGATCTCGCGGAGCCGCTCGAGCTCGAGGCCGAGCTCGTCGGCAACCTCCTCGTCGGTGGGCTCACGGCCGTGGATCTGCAGCAGGTCCATCTCGACGCGGCGGATCTTCCCGACCATCTCGTGCACGTGGACCGGGAGCCGCACGACCCGGGCCTTGTTGGCGGTCCCGCGCGTCAGGGCCTGACGGATCCACCATGTGGCGTACGTCGAGAACTTGTAGCCCTTCTTGTAGTCGAACTTCTCGACGGCCCGGATCAGACCGAGGTTCCCCTCCTGGATCAGGCCAAGCAGGCTCAGCCCCCGGCCCCGGTAACGGCGGGCCACCGACACCACCAGTCGCAGGTTCGCGCGGATCATGTGTTCGTGGGCCCGTTGGCCGTCGCGCACCAGCTTCCACAGCGTGGCCCTGCGCTGCGCGCTGAGCGTGAGCGTCTCGTCGTCCATCATGTGCCGCGCGGCCCGACCGGCGTGGTCGCGCTTCGAGAGGTCGATCTCCTCCTCGGCTGTGAGCAGAGCGGTCCGTCCGATGCCGTCGAGGTACTGGCGGACCGAGTCGGTCGAAGCGCTCAGCGGTCGGGGTGTGGGATGGTCACCGTCCTGGGTGAGGTCGTCGACGACCACCATCCCGAGCTCACGCGCCTGCTGAGCCAGCTCCTCAACGAGGTCTTCTTCGTCGATCAGCGGGTCGTGCAGCTCGGTCAGCTCCGAGGCGAGCAGGTAGCCGCGCTGAGCGCCACGCTCGAACAGCTCCGCGATCTCGGCTCGAGCTTGGGGGATGTCGACGTCATCCACGCGTTCACGCTCCTCATCATCGCTGTTGCTCGCAGCCGAAGTGCGGATCGCAGCCCCCGCGGCGCACGAGCCGCCCCTTACCGTAACCGAGGTCGCCGCTTCCGGCCGCGCGCACCGCGAGCGCCGGTGCGGATCGCACGGAAGGCGATCAGGCGATGAGGCGCTCGTAGTAGCGCAACACCGCCAGGACGTAGTACTGCGTCTCGGCGTACGGTGGGATGCCCCCGTGGGAAACCACGGCACCCGGGCCGGCGTTGTACGCGGCTAGGGCCAGCTCCACGGACCCGAACGACGCCTGCTGCTGGGAGAGGTAGCGCGCCCCGCCGGCGAGGTTCTGCAGCGGATGCGCAGGATCGACGCCCAGCCGGGCCGCGGTCGTCGGCATCAACTGCGCCAGACCCAACGCGCCGGCGTGTGACACGGCGCCAGGGTGGTAGGCGGATTCGGCCCAGACCACGGCCGCGAACAGCCGCGGGTCCAGCCCCGCCTGCGTCGCCGCCTGCGCGACCGCAGGGGCCCACCTGCGAGCGTGGGTGGGCAGACGGTCCGCCCACTCGGGCATGGGGCCGTCGATCTCGAGATCCTCCCAGCGCACGTCGATCGCGGCGCGCAGCTGGTTGGACAGCTGTGCCGCGGCGGCCTGGAGCTGGCGGACCAGGGCTGCGCTGGCCTCGCGGTCCGCTTCGGTCGAAGCCACGATCGCCGCTCGCCGTTCGCGCTCGTGGCCGACCTTGGCGGTGACCTGTGCTTGGCGCTTGGTGAGAGCGTCGGCGCGGGCGCGCGCCTGGGCCGCCTGGGCTTCCTCTCGCTGGCGTTCCGCACGCAGGGCCGCGACCTCCCGCCGCGCGCGTGCCGCTTGCATCGTCACCACCCGCGCCGAGCGCAGCACCTCGTCGTCAGCAGCCAACGACCTTTCCACGATGCGCACCCCGACCGCCATGTGGTGCGCGTCGGTCGCGCCGAGTAAGGACGCGTACAGGGCGCTGGGCCAGGCCCGGGCACCGTGTTTGAAGGTGGTGGCTGCACGTGCGTCGAGCCGAGCGCGGGCGAGGGCGCTGTGATCGACCAGTGCGGACAGCTCGCGGTCGCGCTCGGCCAGCTGCGCCGTCGCGACCTGAGTACGCTCCCACGCTCGACGGTAGGCGGCCTCAGCGGCGGCCCGTTCGGTCTCCAGGCGGCCGAGCTCGGCGGACTCCACCGCCAGGATCTCGTCGATCTGCGCCAGCTCGGCGCGCGCGTGCTGCACTTTGCGGTCGGCGTCGGACAGCTGCCCGCCCGCGTCCGCCAGCCCGCGACGTGTCTCCTCCAACCGTCGTCGGACCGCGTCTGGCGGCTCCGCGCCATGGACCGGGACGGCCGCCCCCGCCAGCGCCACGCTCGCGGCCAGGACCACCCACCCGCGACCGCTCAACGGTGCCCCACTTCCCCACGGTGCTCGGGATGCCCCATCGTCGCTGTGGCGTCCGGCCGGGCCGACGTCACCGGAGCTCGACGCTCGCCGGTACGGTCAGCCGGGTACGCGGCGGGAGCTCGTACCCATGGCCGACGAACGGGCCACGTTCACGCACCGGTGCCGACGCCACCTCGAGGGCCTCCTCGGCGTGCCCGCCACCGAGGGCAACGAGGTCACGGTGCTGCGCAACGGCGACAACATCTTCCCCGCCATGCTGGAGGCGATCGGCGCCGCAACCAACACGGTGGACATCCTCACGTTCGTCTACTGGACAGGCAACATAGCCCAGAAGATGGCGCACACGCTGGCGGACCGCGCCAAGGCCGGTTGCCGCGTGCGGGTGCTGCTCGACGCGTTCGGGGCGCGCCTGATGGACGACGACCTGGTTGACATGCTCCAGGACGCCGGCACCGACGTCCGCTTCTTCCGTCCACCCACCAGCTGGGAGCGCATCACCGAGGCGACGCACCGCAGCCACCGCAAGGTCCTGATCTGTGACGAGGAGGTCGCGTTCACCGGCGGTGTCGGCATCGCCGAGGAGTGGGAAGGTGACGCCCGCGACCACCGCGAGTGGCGTGACACCCACTTCCGGTTCCGGGGACCGGCGGTGGACGGTCTGCGCGCCGCCTTCGTGGACAACTGGGCCGAGACCCACGGCCCGATCTTCGACGAACGCGACCGGTTCCCCGAACAGCCGCAGGTCGGCGATTCGGTGGTGCAGGTGATCCGCGGGGAAGCGGAGGCCGGCTGGAGCAACATCACCACGCTCAAACGGGCCCTGATCCAGCTCGCCCAGGAACGGATCCGGATCACCACGGCGTACCTCTCACCGGACGATGTCATGCTCGACCTGCTGTGCTCGGCCGCCCGGCGAGGCGTCGAGGTCGACATCCTCCTTCCGGGTGTCCACGCCGACAAGCGGGTCGCGCAGATCGCTGGTGAGCAGTGCTACGAGCAGCTGATGGAGTGCGGGGTGGGCATCTACAACTACCAGCGCACCATGCTGCACCCCAAGGTGATGACCATCGACGGCGTCGTGGCGAACGTGGGGTCGTCGAACTTCAACAGCCGGTCGTTCTCCGAGGACGACGAGGTGGACGCCGTGATCTTCGACCGGAACGTGGTCGAGGTGCTCGACGCCCACTTCGACGAGGACCTCACCTGGAGCGAGGAGATGCAGCCAGGACGCTGGGACGAGCGCAGCCTGACCCAGCGGACACTGGAGCGGCTGACCGCCCTGATCGACCACCAGATCTGACGGCTCCTGCCGCCGCTTCAGCGACCGCTGCGCGAGAAGTGCATCCAGTCGACGCTCGTACGCCAGTCGCCGCCCCAACCCCAGCCGATCGCGGCGAACGCCTCGGTCACGACGTCGCCGGCGACGATCATCCCCGGCCGCTCCCAGCCGCGGTCGGTGTAGGCGGACGCGAGTTCCGACAGGACCAGGTCGCCCTTGACGTACGGGTTGTGGAACGGGTTGATGTCGACCGCCAGGCCGTAGGCGTGCTCCGACCAAGAGGTCGCCCCACGGGCGGGCCGGCACACGAACGCCGTGGTGTTGTTGCCGTCCCCGGTGGGGGGCGCGTCGACCTCGTCGCGGGACACCACGCGCATCTCTTCGATCGGGAAGCCAGCCTCGAACAGCCGCTCGAAGACGGTGACAACGGGCTGCGCTGCGGAGGCGTGGACCAGCAGCTCCCCGCGGTACGCCCGCCCGTCGAACCCCCAGAACGACAGCGTGACGTAGCGCAGTTCCGACACGGCGACCGGACATGTCGGCGACCACGTCGAGCGCGCCACGACCTCCTCGGGCACGTCGCTGATGGTGGCCACGAAGCGGTCGGTCTCGGCCCGCGGGACGCCCTCGGGGGGCGGGAACCGGCGGTCGCGGAGCTCAGGCGGCGTCGGTTGGACCTCGCCGAAGCCATCCGCGCGCAGCGGCAGCACTCGCGTGCCGAGCCAGGATGGTCGTGTGCTGGTCGACGGATCGGCTCCCATCACCTCGTCGGGGGTCGGTGGCGGTCCGGCCGGCCCGTGCCCAGCCGTATCCGTCGCCGACGGCGACACGGCCGGCTCCCCGTCGGCGCCCGAGTTCGTGTCGGACGGCGACGCCTGTGGCGTGCCAGCAGGCGCACCCTCGGGGGATCCCGGCAGGCAGCCGGTGACCACGGCGGCGGCGATCAACACGGCGACGGCGGCGTGGCGGAGGCGGAGAGACGGCGGCAACATGCGGGGACGCTACCGGCGGAACCCCGGTGAGCGTGTCACAGCAGCAGCTGCCACAGCTCCAACGCCACGCCGAAGACGCGACTGAGCGCACCCGGCAGCAGCAGGACCACGATCAGCAGCAAACCCATGGAGTACGACCGGAGCCGCGCCCACGCCGGCAACCAGCGGCGCGGCAGGAAACGTTCGATCACAGCCGAGCCGTCCAGCGGCGGGAGGGGGATGAGGTTGAACGCGGCGAGGATCACGTTGATCCAGCCGAAGGCATAGACCGCCTGCAGCAGCGCATCACCTTGGCGCATCCCCGCCAGTGCCGGGTTGGTGAGCAGCGCACGCAGGACGAGCGCCGCGGCCACCGCCAGGACGATGTTCACGGCCGGTCCCGCCAGGCTGACCACGAGCCCGTGGTCGCGCGGGCGTCGCATCCGTGCGGCGTTGACGGGAACCGGTTTGGCGTAGCCGAACGCGGCTCCGGTGGTGACCGCCAGCAGGAGCGGAAGCAGGACCGTCCCGAACGGATCGATGTGCTTGACCGGGTTGAGCGTGAGCCGCCCCGCCCTCTTGGCCGTGTCGTCGCCGAAGGCCAACGCCACCGCGCCGTGCGAGACCTCGTGGAGGATCACCGATGGGGCGAGGACCACGAGGATGAGGACGACCTGTGTCAGTACCGACCCCCACTGGATGGACCCTCGCTGGCGGCGAGGCTACCGCGCGTTCTTCGGCCACCGGTCTAGGAGCTTCGGAGCGCCAGCGCGGACCCGTTAGTCTCCCCGAGGGGCGCCGACGGACGGTGGGGCGGATGGCGCGGGGCGGCAACCGATGCGTGGCGGTTTCGGTCGCGCTCGCCGCGGTGGTGATGGCCGGCTCGGTCGTCCCCGTTGGCGCTGACCCGCAGAGGGTGCAGGACACCGAGGGGCGGGTGGACGAGACCCGCCGCGCCGCCAGTCGGGCGGCGCACCGGCTCGACGAGCTGGCCCGCGCGGCGGAGCTGGCGGTCGAGTCCTACAACGAAGCCAACGAGCGGCTCACCGCGGTCCGCCGCCAGATGGCGGAGGTCGTGGCCGAGATCCAGCACCTCGAGACCGCGATGCAGGAGCGCCAGGACCTGGCGGACGGGTTCGCTCGGCGTCTGTACCGGCAGGGGCTCACCCACCAGATCGCGGTCGTTCTGGACGCCGGTGACGCGGCGGAGGCCCAGACCCGGTTGACGCTGCTGCGGTCGGCCGCTCAGGCGCAGCTGTCGGTGGTCGACGCGCTCCGGGGCGACCGTCGCGTCCGGGCGGCGCACTTGGCGCGGTTGGAGACCGTCCGGGCCGAAGCCGCCGCGGCGGAACGGTCGCTGGCGGGGGAGCGCAACCGTGTGGAGGGCTTGCTGGCGACGCAACGCGGAGAGGTGGAGCAGTTGCGCCAGGCCGTCGCGGACGCCGAGGACGCCCACGCCGAGGCGGTCCGGGTCGAGGAGGAACGGCTCGCACGACAGCGGTCCGAGCGCGAAGCCCGCGAACGTGCCGAGCGCGAGCGAGTGGAGCGCGAACGGATCGCGCACCAGGCACACCAGCGGGCCCAGGCAGCGGCTCGCGAGGCGGCTCGACGGGCCACCGAGACGACACGCGCCACCACCCCGCCGGCTCCCCCCACCCGGTCCGAGCCTCGAGATCCGCCACCGCCGGCGGGCGACCGGGCGCAGACCGCGGTCGACGCGGCGCTGTCGCAGGTCGGCAAGCCCTACCGGTGGGGAGCGGAAGGCCCTGACGCCTACGACTGCTCCGGCCTGACGAAGTGGGCGTGGGCCAAAGCGGGGGTGGCGCTGCCACACAGCTCACGGATGCAGTACCAGGTGACCGCACGCGTGCCTCGCTCGGACCTGCGACCCGGTGACCTGATGTTCTTCGGCAGCCCGATCCACCACGTCGCGCTCTACATCGGCAACGGCAAGGTCGTGGAGGCGCCCTACAGCGGTGAGCGCGTCCGGATCAACGACCGCACGGTGCACCGCTCCGACCTGGTGGGCATCGGCCGGCCCACCACCCGCTGACCGTCGTCGGCGCTTCCGCGACGTCCCGCGCCGTCACGAGGCGGGCCGTCACGAGGCGCGCCGGCACCCGGTCAGGCCACCTCCTCCAGTCCCGGCGGGTAGACGCCGGTGGCGCGGCGCCAACCCTCCGCTGCGCCCCGCGACGCCAGCATCCGGGCGACTCCGACCAGCATCCCGGTCAGCGCGGCCCACGCGATCGCCTCGCTCCACCGCGTGTACGGCGACGCGGGGTTCGCCGGGGGGTCGACGTCCCGGGTGCGCTTCCACGCAGCGGTCGCTGCGTTGCGGACGAGTGCAGCGGCCGCGATCGCCGCCGCCGTCCCCAACGCCCTCCACAGAGTCTCCCTGCCATCCACGTTGTTCGCTCCTGGCTGCCGGCACCGCGAAACTACAAGCGTCGAGGGGCGGGACGCGAGCGCCGGCACGGGCGAAGGGACGTGCGACGGCGGCGCCGAGGCGATGCCCGATTGGCGTCGCCCGGGCCCGACCTTGTTCCATTGCGTCCCGACCACCGCCGCGCACGAAGGAGACCCCATGACCGACCGTTCCGGCCCGCTCCGCGACGCCGTCT
>JALYHG010000175.1 GCA_030776725.1 Actinomycetota bacterium | reverse complement strand
CCACCACCCCGACCGCCATCATGATCTGGGTGTCGGTTCCGGGGAGGGTGTCCGCGACCCCCTGCCATAGGTACTTCTCCCAATCCACCATGAGGTTGAAGAACTTGTCCAGGCCGAACAGGATCGGCGCCACCGTGAAACCGACCCGCAACAGCGTGAAGGCGGCGAAGCCGGGGTCTCGGAGGTCCTGCGCACCGACGGTCGATCGAGATGCCATGCCACCCTCCCGATAAAATTAAGATAGGTTCACCTTATCGGGGATGGGATTGGAGCACAAGGTCGGTGATGCGGGAGGTGGCCGTGTCCGGATCGACGTTCGAGACGCATCTGGCTGCCCTGTGCGTCCTCGATGAACCCACCCGCCGGCGGCTGTACAGCTACGTCGCCGTCCAAGACGAGCCCGTGACCCGCGACCAGGTCAGCGCCGCGCTGGGCATCGACCGCTCACTGGTCGCCTACCACCTCGACAAACTCGTCGAGAGCGGACTGCTCGCCGCGACGTTCGGGTCCCCCGACGGCCGGGTGTCGCCCGGCCCCGGCCGCCCGGCCAAGCGGTACCAGCCGGCCGAGGGCGAGATCGCCGTGAGCGTCCCACCGCGCGACTACCGGCTGGCCGCCGAGATCCTCGCTCGGGCGGCCGAGGCCGATGACTCCTCGGCGGTGCGTCGGGCTCTCGACGAGACGGCCGCCGACATCGGCCGAGATCTCGCTCGCGCGGACAGCGGGGGCGCCGCCCACCTGGATGCGGTGCTGGAGCGCCGGGGTTACCAGCCGTACCGGGAAGGTCGCGTCGTCCGCTTACGCAACTGTCCCTTCCGCCACCTGGCGGAGCAGCACACCGACTTGGTCTGCAACATGAACCTCGCGTTCGTGTCCGGCCTGGCAGACGCCGTCGGCGCCGAGGTCCAGGTGCGGCGCGACCCGGCGCCGGATCGGTGCTGCGTCGCGCTGCATCGTGTTTAGACAGCGTGGTCAGCTGGGCGGCGTTCGCGGCTGAGGCTCCTGAGCTCGCCGCAACCGTGCGCGACCGCTTCGAGTCGCACACCCACCACATCATCGGGACGATCAGGGCTGACGGGGCACCTCGCCTGAGCGGGACCGAGGTCCGCATGGGGGATGCGGAGCTGACCATCGGGATGATGCCGGGTTCCCGGAAGCTGTCGGATGTCCGCCGCGATCCCCGGGTCGAGGTGCACAGCGCCCCCCTCGACGTGGAGCTCGGCGCGGGGGACGCGAAGATCGCCGGGCGGCTCGTCGAGATCCCACCCGACCCCGACGAGGAGATCGCCGGCAGCTTCTTCCGCCTCGACATCGAACTGGTCAGCCTCGTGCGTGTCGAGGCAGACGAGCTCGTCGTCACCACGTGGCGCCCCGACCGCGGACTCCGCGAGACGTGGCGGAGATGAACTGCGTCGGGTGCCGATTGCCGTCCGGCTCAGTCGACCAAGCGCCGTTGCACCGGCGCGGACGGCTTCGCTCCTGCGCCAACGACCAGCCCGTCAAGCAACCTCCGGGTCGCCGCGGCGATGCTCTCCACTGTCTGCTCGAAGACCGCCTCGTTGGCCGCCGACGGCGTTCGGTACCCGCTGATCTTCCGCACGTACTGCAGCGCAGCATCCCGCACCTCGACGTCGGTTGCCGGTGGGTTGGCCCCGCGAAGTTGCTGGATGCTTCGGCACACGCCGGGGACCCTACGCGCAGACGGAGCCACGGTCCACCGGACACGGGTGGAGCGATGACCGAGCGCGCAGATCCACTGACGCGGCGTCCATCCGCGAGGATCCACGACGCCCCGACGCATGCCATCGCAACAAGTGCAAGTCGGTCACGGCGTCAGCACGACCTTCACGCACTCGTCCTTGTGGTTGCGGAACAGCTCGTAGCCGTCAGCAGCGTCGTCGAGTCGCATCCGGTGGGTGATGACGAAGGTGGGATCGATCTCGCCGTTGTTGATCCGCTCGAGCAGCGGACGCATGTAGCGCTGGACGTGGCACTGGCCGGAGCGGATCGTCAAGGACCGGTTCATGACCGCGCCCATCGGGAACTTGTCGATGAACCCGCCGTAGACGCCGATCACGGAGACCGTGCCGCCGTTGCGGCAGCTCAGGATCGCCTCGCGGAGCGCGTGCGGCCGGCCGGTCTCCATCCGGGTGAGGTGCTTGGCCTTGTCGTAGGCGCGGACGGGAGTCGACGGGTGATGTGCTTCCATGCCGACCGCGTCGATGCAGGCGTCCGGCCCGCGCCCGGCCGTCATCTGCTTCAACGCGTCGAGGACGTCGCGCTCCTGGTAGTTGATCGTCTCTGCCCCGGTGTGCTGGCGGGCCATCTCCAGGCGCGTGGGGACCCGGTCGATGGCGATCACCCGGTCGGCTCCCAGCAGGAGGGCGCTGGCGATGGCGAACTGGCCAACCGGTCCCGCACCCCAGACGGCGACCACGTCGCCAGGCCGGATGTCGCACAGCTCGGCTCCCATGTAGCCGGTCGGCAGGATGTCGGTCAGGAACAGGACCTGCTCGTCGGTCAGGTCGCTGTCGATCCTCAGCGGTCCGACGTCGGCGAAGGGCACGCGTACGTACTCCGCCTGCCCTCCGGCGTACCCGCCCAGCATGTGCGAGTACCCGAAGATGCCAGCGGGTGAGTCGCCCCAGACCTTCTCGGCGAGGCCTGCGTTGGGGTTGGAGTTCTCGCACAGCGAGTACAACTCGCGTTCGCACGCGTTGCAGCGACCGCACGCGATCGGGAACGGAACGACCACGCGGTCGCCCACCTCGAGGTTGGTCACACCCGACCCGAGTTCGACGACCTCGCCCATGAACTCGTGACCCAGGATGTCGCCCTTGCGCATGCTCGGGATGTACCCGTCGTAGATGTGGAGGTCCGAGCCGCAGATCGCGGTCGACGTGACGCGCACGATCGCGTCCCGCTCGTTGAGGATCTTGGGGTCGGGGACGTCCTGGACCTCCACGTCGTGGACCCCCATCCAACAGGTCGCCCTCACGTTCGTTCCCTTCGGTCCGTCGGGTTGACGACGGCTCTACACGGGTGGTCGCGCCGGAGGCTGCCGCCACTGCCGTTGTGTGCGTGTGCCGTCAGGGCTGCCGTCCGAGCGCACGACCTCCCCGGCCTCCAGGACCTGTTTCAAGCGGCGCAGAGCGTCCTTCACCTGCTGCTCGGGGTGTTCCCCAGCGACCTTGGCCAGCGCACGGCCGACCTCGCCACCCGGGGTGGCCACCTCGAGATCGACGGTCACCTCTGTGCCACCCCCGCCCGGCGCCGGCCTGAACTGGACGGCGCCGGCGTTGTCGACGTCGGCGCCTTCCAGCGAGCGCCACGCGATCAGCTCGTTGGGGGTGTCCTGCACGGTCTCGGCGTCCCACTCGACGGTGGTTCCGGTCGGTCCGCGTGCGACCCAGTGGGATCTCCCGTCTGCCGTCACGTCGACCGACTGCAGGTGGAACATGAAACGCGGGAGGTTGTGCAGGTCGCGCCAGTAGCGGTAGACCTCCTCGGGCGGGCGGTTGATGGTGATCGCGGTCGTCGACCGCATCACCTGCCGTGCACCATCTGACGCCCGACCGGCCCGGACGCTCGCGATCAGATCGACCGCCGCCACCGCGGCGACCGCCGCGATCGCCATCGTGACCCGTCGTCGTCTGCTGTCCGGTGACCTCAGCGCCGCACCCAGCAACATCAGGTGGGTGACGTCGCCTGCCACACGCGACCACAGCCAACCGTCCGGTCTGTCGCTCGCGAGGATCCCGGCGCCGACCGAGAGCTCCTGTAGCCCCACACCACGCATCAGAGCGCGGCTGCGGCCAGTGGGCGTGATGCCGACGAGCCGGTCCACAGCTGCCGGCGCGACGACCTGCGCAGCCCCCAGACCGATGCTGAACCACCCCAACGCAGCTGGGAGGCGATCACCGCCACGCTCGCGGCTCTGGTCGTCTGGACCCGCCCCCCGGCCGGTCGACAGCTGCATCG
>JALYHG010000174.1 GCA_030776725.1 Actinomycetota bacterium | reverse complement strand
GACCTTGGCGGTGTGCACGATGCTGGAACGGCCGAACCCCATGATGCCGCGGACGACGGTCGCGCCGGCCAGTCCCTCGCGTCGGAGCAGTTCGACGATGGCCTGGTAGAGGGGACGTCCGTCGTGTTCGTCGTCCTCGCCGACGAAGATCCGCAGCAGCTTGCCGTCGGTGACGTTCTCCATGATGTGTCCTCGGTCAGGTGGGGTTGAGCAGCCAGCTGGTGGTCGCGACCGCCGCAATCCCGGCCGCGAACATGCCGGCCAGGTTGACCGCGGCGGCGCGCAGCTGCCGTGGGGTCGGCGGTTCGGTGAGGCGGACGGATTCGACCATCCACGTGGAGAAGGTCGTGAACCCGCCGGCGAACCCAGTGCCGGCGACCGTCAGGACCGCCTCGGGTAGACGGTGGGCGGCGTGAAGTGTGATCAGCATCCCGAGTAGCGCGGCGCCGGTGATGTTGACGACCGCGGTGCCCCACGGCTGGCTCGACCCGGTGCGGCGTTGCACGATCCCGGTCAGGCCATAGCGGGCGAGCGCGCCGAGCCCTCCTGCGATGATCGCAGCGGTGGTGATCACGGGCGTCGCTCGGCGAGTCGCATCGCGACCAGCGCCGCCAGCAACCCGCCGAGCATGCTCGCCGCGGCGTAGCCGGCCGCGACCCCCGTCCGTCCGCTGGTCGCCAGCTGCCAGGTCTCGGCCGACAGCGCCGAGAAGGTCGTGTAGGAGCCGAGCGCCCCGACGCACAGCAGCGGGATGGTCAGCACGGTGGTGGGGGCGGCCTGCTCGAAGCGGACCAGCAGGTAGCCGAGCAGCAGCGCACCGGTGAGGTTGACGACGAACGTCGCCCACGGCCAGCCCGCGGGGTTGGCGGGCAGCGTGGCGACGACGATCCGCAGGCCCGAGCCGGCACACCCGCCGATGAGCACCGCGAGACGTCGACGCCACGCCAAGGGAACGTGGCGGCGGACGGTCGCACGGGGCCCGTCGAGCGCCCGCAGCAGCCGGCAGCGCTCCTCGGGTGAGGGTTCGGTCAGCTGCGGGTCGCTCGCCACGTGGCCTCCTGCGTCAACCCCGACGGTCGTCACAGGAGCCATCAGCCACGCGGGCGGTTGTCGGCGAGCCCCATCGCCATCGCCGTGCATGCTACGCGCCGCGATTCAAGGAGACCCGGGTGGACCGGTGGAGTCGAGTGCCCTGCAGCTCGAGGCCAGCCCGTCGCGTCGTCCACATAGGTCACGGATCCGCGGCCGCGGCGCGGCACGCCGGGCGTACGGTGGTGACAGTTGCCAGTACCACCGTCCGAGGTGCAGCATGACGGCGATGACCAGCGGCGAGCTGCTGCAACAGCTCACGCGGACGCTGGGAGCGGAGACCGCGAGCGCCCTGATGGATCGTCTGCCACCGGCCGGAGCCCGTCTCGTCACGCGCGATGACCTGCTCGCCACCCGCGAGGAGCTCACCCGCGAGATCGGGGAGCTCGAGCAGCGCATGAACGCACGGTTCGACGCGGTCGACCACCGGTTCGACGCGGTCGACTCCCGTGTGGGTGAAGCCGAGCACCGGCTCATGGCCGCAATGCGAGGCGAGATCGTCACCGCGATCACCACACAGACGCGCACCATGATCTTCACGATGGCCGGCACGGTCTTCAGCCTGATGGCGTTCCTGGTCGTCTTCCAACGCGTCGCCGGCTGACGGTCCCGGCTGGGTGGCAGCGCCGACGGAAGTCGCGGCAGATGCCGACACGCTGACGATCGTGTCAGGAGGTGCCGCCGCCTGGGGGTCACCACGGCGTCCGTGATCAACGGCGCACGTGGCAAATGCGCAGTGCGCTCCTGACCTCGTCCTCTGATGGCACGGACCCCGGACGAGGTCGTCCGGGGTCCGCTTCCGGGTATGGCTGGATCCTGCGTGCCTCCGTTACGGGCGGGCGGGGCGCTCCACGCTGTTGGAGCGCTGGCCCTGACCGGCGTCCGCGGGGGGGTCCTGCGGGCGGTGGGCGTCGCTGGCCTCGTTGGCGGGGACGTCCGCCGGCGGGTCTTGCGGACGGTGGGCGTCGCTGACCTCGCTGTGCTCGTCGGCCGCGGCGGGCTGCTCGGGGCGCTCGTCATCGGCAACGTCGGTACCGGCGTCGCGGCCTGCCGACGCCCGACCGTTAGATGCGGCGTCGGACACCGCACGACCGAACGCGCTCGGGTCGTCGGACTGCGACTGTGAGTTACCGAACTCGCCCGGCTCGCCGTGGTGCTCGTCGATCACCGAACGCACCGCCTCGGCGGTGCTGCTGCGATCTTCGCCGCCGCGCTGTTGGGTCTCGACGTCCTCGTTGCCAAGCTCCTCGGTGTTGCCCTCCTCGGTGTTGCGCTGGTCGGTGGTGTTGACCGGCTGGTCCTGGCTGCCGGCGGGGACCGAGATCCCGACGCGTGCGGCCGCTTGGTTCAGCCCGTCTTGCATGGCGTCGGGGAGCTGCCCGGTGGCGCCTGCGACCAGGCCGGCTGCGGTGACGGCGCTGACCGCACCGGCAGCGACCTTGAGGCTCAGCGCGCTGAAGAGTGTCTCGAGCATGTCGTTGGTCTCCTAAGTGATGTCTTCGTCACGATGCGTCGTTGCCCGTGACTCACAGTGGCGTATGCGTCGATCGGGGCCCGGGAGTTACGGGTGGCTGAAAGATGGCCCCGCGTGACTAGCCCGCTCGCGGCGGAGGGATCGATGGCTGATACGGCTGAGCTGGTGGCTGCGACCCGATCCGGTGACGGCGCCGCCCTGGGACTGTTGCTCCAGCGTCACCCGCGCGTGGTCGTACGCCGCGGCCCTCGGCTGCCTGCGCGACCCCGTGGAGGCGCAGGACGCCGTTCCCGGTGGAGACGCGCCTGGGGCTCTTGCGTGCCTACGCCTACCGCATGCGGTGGGCCTGGTAGCCGGCGTGAGGGCGATCCCGCTCATCCTCCGGGCGTCGAGACGGTCGCGCGCCGATCGACGGCCGTCTCGAATCTCGGGCGCGAACCCCGGCGGTTCGTCCACAACGTCGTAGCGGCACGTTCGCCTGCGTACTGGGAACGCCCCCATGCTGGCGGGGACGAGCGAGGGCGCACGTGGCGGGACCGTGTCGACGTACCAGATGGAGTGGCTGGAGACCCAGCGTCCGCGTCTCGCCGCGCCCACCTGACACGCCTACCGGGGCATCGTCGATCGCTACCTCGTTCCGGGCTTGGGAGATCTCGCCCTCGACGCGATCGAGGTGCGCGACCTCGACCGGTTCCACGCCCCGCTGATGCGCAGCGGCGGCACGAACGGCAAGCCGCTGTCGCCTGGACGTCTACGCACACGTCCTCCCGGCGATGGACGACGACGCGTGGCCCGCTTCAGCGCTGAGGTGTCGGACCAAATGTGCCATCAGCATCAAGATGGTAGGTACTGATGCTAAGATGCTCGACATGCGGACCACCATCAGGATCGACGACGCCCTCTACCGAGCGGTGAAGGAACGCGCCGCACGGGATGGCCGCACGGTCGGCGAGGTGATCGAGGACGCGCTGCGTCGGTCGTTCGAGTCGTCAGCGCGGCGCGCGGACGAGGATCTGCCGCCACTGCCGACCTACGGAGGCAGCGGGACCCTGCCGGGTGTCGACCTCGGTGAGGGGGCGGCCCTACGTGATGTCATGGATCGCGACGAGGATCTGCGTGCGCTTCGTTGATGTGAAGGTCCTCGTTTACGCCCACCGACCCGAGGTTCCGCATCACGATCGCTACCGGATCTGGTTGGAGGAGGCGCGTCGCGCAGACGAGCCTCTCGGACTCGCTTCGGTGGTGCTCTCGGGCTTCATCCGTGTCGTCACCCACCCTCGTGTCTTCCGGGAGCCGACGCCGCTCGATGTGGCGTTCAGCTTCAGCGATGCCCTGCGGACGGGCGCGAACGTCCTCGCCGCAGATCCCGGCCCACGCCACTGGGCGATCTTCGAGCGGTTATGCCGGACCGGAGAGGCACGGGGCAACCTCGTGCCCGACGCGTACGTCGCGGCGATCGCGATGGAGCGCGGCGCGACCCTCTACTCGGCCGACCGGGGCTTCGCCCGTTTCCCCGAGCTCACCTGGATACACCCGCTCGACGCCCTCTGAGCCGGAAGCATCTCTTGTCGCCAACCGGGCGTCAGCCGCTCGCGGCGGAGGGATCGATGGCTGATACGGCTGAGCTGGTGGCTGCGACCCGATCCGGTGACGGCGCCGCCCTGGGACTGTTGCTCCAGCGTCCACCCGCGCGTGGTTGTACGCCGTGGCCCTCGGCTGCCTGCGCGACACCGTGGAGGCACACGACGCGTACACGGATGCGCTCCTGGTGGCGGTCCAGCACGTGGGCTCCCTGCGCGCCCCGGAGGCGTTCACGCCGTGGCTGCAACGCATCGTGCGCAACGTCTGTCTCGCCCGGCTGCGACGCCGAACACCTGCCCTGGTCAGCGTCGAAGACGTGACTGAGGACCTCGTCAACGCCGGAACCCCCACGGAGGAGACGCTCGAATCACAGCTCCTCGGCGACTGGATATGGGCGGCGCTGGCTCAGCTACCGGAGCACCTGCGGCTGGTCGTGATGCTGCGGTACTTCGGCCAACAGCACCCGTACGCGCAGGTCGCCGCGGTGCTCGGCGTCCCGGTCGGAAC
>JALYHG010000173.1 GCA_030776725.1 Actinomycetota bacterium | reverse complement strand
GTCTGGGGGCCCGGGCGGGCGCTCGTCGGCGGCGTCGGGCACGCCGGCCCGCTCGTCGGAGTCGCGGGTGTGAGGTCCCTGGTCGCCGCCGCGGTCTGGTGGCTCGTCGTGTGGCACCTGGTCCCCGCTCAGCGGCGCCGTCGCCTCCGTCGGGGTCTCGATCGGCTCCGTCGCCGGAGCGTCGTCGCGGCGATCGTCGTCGTCGCCGTGTGCCACGGTGCGGTCACCCAAGGATCCCCCGTGCGGTCAGACCTCGAGGAGCTCACGCTCCTTGCCTTCGAGGAGTTGGTCGATGCGGTTGACGTGCTGGGCGGTCAGCTCCTCGAGCCTCTTGGCGTACCGCTCGTGCTCGTCGGCCCCGACCGTCCCGTCGTCCTCCAGCTGCTGCAGTGCGTCCCTGGCGTGCCGGCGGACGTTGCGCACCGCGACCCGGCCTTCCTCGGCGCGGGCCTTGGCGAGCCTGATGTACTCGCGGCGGCGTTCCTCGGTCAGTTCGGGGAAGATGCACCGGATGATCTGTCCGTCGGTGGAGGGGTTGAGCCCGAGATCCGACTCCCGGATCGCCCGCTCGATGTCGGGGGTGGCGCCCTTGTCGAACGGGTTGATGACCAGCATGCGCGGCTCGGGGACCGAGAATGACGCCAGCTGCTGCAGAGCCGTGGGCTGGCCGTAGTACTCGACGCGGATGTTGTGCAGCAGCTGCGGGTTCGCCCGCCCCGTCCGGATGCTGGCGAAGCCCTCCTGGGTCATCTCGACCGCCACGTCCATCCTGTGGTCGGCGTCGGCGAGGATCTCGTCGGGGCTCATGTCCCTGTCGACCATCTGTCTGCCTCCCGTGGTGTGGCGCGATCGTCAGCGGGGTTGTGGGACGCTACACGTCCGCCGTGACCAGCGTGCCGACGCTCTCGCCTTCCACCACCCGTTGGATGTTGCCCGGACGCAGCAGCTCGAACACCACGATCGGGAGCTTGTTGTCCATGCACAGCGAGATGGCGGTCGCGTCCATCACCTTCAGGCCGCGGTTGAGCACATCGAGGAAGCCGATCGCGTCGAACCGGGTCGCGTCGGCATCCTCGCGGGGGTCGGCGTCGTAGACTCCGTCCACGCTCGTGCCCTTGAGGATCGCCTCGGCGCCGATCTCGAGCGCTCGTTGCGCAGCGGCGGTGTCGGTGGAGAAGTACGGGGCACCCAGCCCCGCCGCGAAGATCACGACCCGGCCCTTCTCCAGGTGGCGCAGCGCGCGCCGCCGGATGTAGGGCTCGCACACCTCCTGCATCCACACGGCGCTCTGGACCCGGGTCTGCACGCCAGCCTTCTCCAGCGCGTCCTGCAGAGCGAGCGCGTTGATCACCGTGGCCAGCATGCCCATGTGGTCGGCGCTGGAGCGGTCCATCCCGGTCGCTTGCGGCGCGTTGCCGCGGAAGATGTTGCCCCCACCGACCACGACCCCGATCTCGCTCCCGCGCGCCTCCTTGAGGTCGGCGAGCTCGTCGGCGATGCGCCGCACCACGTCCGGGTCGATGCCTCCGCGCACGGATGGGTCGGAGAACGCCTCGCCGGAGAGCTTGAGCAGCACCCGACCGTAGCTCGCCCGTTCCGGCAACGGCCTCTCCTCACGGTCGGTGTGGCCGATGCTACGGCACCGCGGCCGGCACCCGCGTCAGGCGCCCACCTCGAAACGCGCGAAGCGGGCCACCTCGATCTTCTCCCCGATGATGCCCTGCACCTCGACGATGACATCGCCGACGGTCTTGCTGGTGTCCTTCACGAACGGCTGGTTGAGCAGCACCTGCTCGGAGTAGAAGGCCCCGATCTTCCCCTCGACGATGCGGTCGATCACGTGCTCGGGCTTGCCCTCGGCCTCCTTCCGCGCGAACGTGCGTTCCTTGTCCAGGAGCGCGTCGCTGATCTGCTCCTCGGACACCACCGCCGGGTTCGAGGCGGCGATGTGCATGGCGATGTCGCGCGCCAGCTGCTGGAACGTCTCGTTCTTGGCGACGAAGTCGGTCTCGCACGACAGCTGGACGAGCACGCCGACCTTGGCTGGCGTGCCGGGGGACGGAGCATGCAGGTAGGCGTGGACCAGGCCCTCCTTGGCGGTGCGCTCCGCGGCGCGAGCATCCATGCGTGCACCGGTGCGCTCCCGGACGAGGTCGGCGGCTTCGGCGAAGTCGCCGCCGGCGTCGATCAGCGCCTGCTTGCAGGCCATCATCCCGGCGCCGGTTGCGTCGCGGAGGCGCTTGACATCGGCAGCGGCGATCCTGTCGGCCACGGTGGGCTCCTTCTCGCTGCGGGTCAGGACGTGGCGGGCGCGCCCTGTTCCGGCTCGCCGGCGGGCTCCTCGTCCGCACGGTCGGCGTTCTCGGCGGGCTCGTGCGCCGCATCCTCGGAAGGCTGACCGGCAGGTGCCGCAGGCTCGCCGTCGCCGGCAGTTGGTGCGCCCTCAGCCTGCTCGGACGGGGCCACACCGGCGGCGGCTGCCAGCCGTGCGGCCTGCTGCCGTTCGAGCTCGATCTCCCACTGAGCCTTGGGCTCGGCGACGTCCAGGCCGCTTCCGGTCGTTGCGGCAGCCTTCATCGCCTGCTCACGCAGCTCCTCGTCAGGCGAACGGGACGCGCGGAGCAGCAGCCCGTCGGCGCAGGCATCACCGACGATGCGGGTCATCAGCGCGACCGACCGGATGGCGTCGTCGTTCCCCGGGATCGGGTACTGCACCAGGTCGGGATCGCAGTTGGTGTCCAGGATGGCGATCACCGGGATCCGCAGCCGGTTGGCCTCCCGGACGGCGATCTCCTCGTTGACGGTGTCGATCACCCACATCGCGTCGGGGAGCTTGGCCATGTCCCGGATGCCGCCGAGGTTCGTCTGGAGCCGGGCGTGCTCACGCTGCAGTTCGAGGACCTCCTTCTTGGGCAGGATCTCGAACAGGCCCTGGGCCTCCATCGCCTCGAGCTCACGTAGCCGGGCGATACGGCCCTTGATCGTCTCGAAGTTGGTCAGCATCCCGCCGAGCCACCGCTCGGTGACGTAGGGCATCCCGACGCGGGTGGCGTGGTACTCGATCGGTTCCTTGGCCTGCCGCTTGGTCCCCACGAACAGCACGGTGCCGCCGCGCGACACCAGGTCGCGCGTGAAGGCGTAGGCCTCCTGGAGACGTTGGATCGTCTGGCGCACGTCGACGATGTAGATGCCGTTGCGCTCGGAGTGGATGAAGCGCTTCATCTTCGGGTTCCAGCGCCGGGTCTGGTGCCCGAAGTGGAAGCCAGCTTCGAGCAGCTGGCGTGTGGTGACGACGGCCATGTGGAATCGTCCCTCTCGTTCGGTTGGCCTCGCCCGCGTCACCGGGCGCTTCGCCAGGAGCGCCTGTCGGCCGACCGTCCACGGCGCGGTTCCGGCGGCGTCGGACGGACTCGCCGACAGCTCCCGGCCAGGGGTCGGGGCCGCCCGTCGACGGGCGCGTGTCATGACGGGTCCCGCGAACGGGGCCGACGTGAGGCTAGCTGCTGCCCAGCGGCCCCGCCACCATCCCCGGGAAGGGCGGGCCGGGGATGGTGGCCAGGGCGAAACCGGTCAGCTGCTCGCCCCATCCCACCGGGTACGACAGCCAGTGCCCGAGCCCGCCGGGCTGGCCGGGCACGGGCCGGTCGGCGAGGAAGGCGCGGATGACGAGGCGGCTGGCCTCGGTCTCGCGCATGCGCTGGTGGTCGCCCGGTAGGACGACGTGAGGGGCGCGGGGCAGTTCGCTGCGGTGCTCGGGGACGGTCACGTCACGCGACCCTCCGACCGTCAGCACCTGCGTCCCGGCCGCGAGCGGCCCGCCCCAGCGGTCACGCAGCGCCTGTTCCCAGGCCGACGCCAGCTCGCGCACCAGCGGCGAGGCGACCGCCAGGTCGCGCAGCGCCTGGTCGTCGTGTCGCGGCAACCCGACCAGTGGGGCCACCCCGTCGATCACGGATCGCAGCATGGCGTCGGTGGCGGCCAAGCGGACGGCGGTGGCCAGGTCGGCTCCCTGGACCGGCGAGGCGAGCGTCACGGCGTGGGCGACCGGCGGCAGGGTCGGGTTGGCGGGATCGTGCAGGGTCAGCAGGTAGTGCAGCACGACGATGCCGCCCATGGAGTGGCCCACGAGATCCACCGCCTGTCCGGGGTTGGCTCGCGCGTGGGCACGCAGCTGGTCGCGGAGGCGCCGGGCGGCGCGCTCCACCCCGAGGAAGGTGTGCTGCGGGCCGTAGGACAGCTGGTCACCCGATCCGTCGGCGGGGGCGCCGGGGCGGCGACCGGCGTAGCTGAAGTAGGTCACGTCCTGCGGGTCGTACCCCAGGTGGGTGAGGTCCAGCGGCTTCTTGGTCTTCCCCCCGCTCCTGCTGCCGAGCCCGGCCACACCGATGACGTGGTTGGGGTTGGGGGGCAGGACCCACCCGGCGTGCTCGGCGACGGGCGACCCTGCCACCAGCCCCAGGCGCCCCGCCAGCCCTCGCGCGCGCCCGGGCCACGGGGCGTAGCTGGGGACGTCGGGGAGATCGGTGACGACGGTCGCGCCGGGCCCGACCAGCGCAGGGCGCCACGATCCGGCGTCCAGGAGCGTCAACGGGTCGAGGTAGCGGCCGCCGCGGCGGGCGCTCCAGTGCACGACCACCCGCCGCGGATCGTGGCCGGGTGCGACGGTGCCGACGCGCTGACCCTGGTCGACCCGCTGGCCGGGGACGACCTCGACCGTCGTCAGCGGGCCGTAGGCGGTGCGGATCCCGTCGGGATGGTCGACCGAGACCCAGGTCCGCCCCGCGACCGTGCCGGCGAACGCGACGGTCCCGTCGCCTGCAGTTGCCACCGCCTCGCCGTCGGTCGCGGCGAGGTCCACTCCGCGGTGGCCGCGGCCCCACCGGGCGTGGGGCCGGTCGAAGTGGCGCACCACCGCGCCGTCGACCGGCGCGACGTAGGGC
>JALYHG010000172.1 GCA_030776725.1 Actinomycetota bacterium | reverse complement strand
CGATCACGTACTCGTCGCTGGTCTCCGGGTCGGTCCAGCCCCACAGGTCGCTGACGCCCGCGCCGTTGAACTCCTCCTGTGGCACGAAGGCGAGCAGGTCGATGCCGTCGCACTCGAACGGGCCGGCTTGGTCGTCCACACATGGCACATCCTGTAGCGCTGCCAGGCCAGCGGGCTCCGTGAGGGTCACGTTGACCCCCGTGCCCGAGATCACCGCGTGCCGCACTGCGAGGATCTCGTCGGTCCGCTTCACCTCGAGCGCGGGGATCGTGGCGTGGATCGCGGTGGCGTTGTCCCTGGGAACCTCTCCCTCGCCAGGGATCTGGACGAACCCCACGGCGCCCGCCTGCTCGGCGGACTGGACCTTCTGGAGGAAGGTGTAGGTCGGGCACTCGTCTGCGGGGTTCGTGGCACTCACCCTGGAGTCAACGAGGGCGATGTTGCCCCGGACCTCGTCCGCGACCGGCGCGTAGCTCGCCGGCGTGCACCCGGTGCCCGCGTAGACGAGGTCGGCGCGTCTGCCCCTCCACGTCACCGGTGCCGTCCCACTGGACGGCGGGGAAGAAGCCGGCCAGCTCCGCGGGTGAGTTGACCCGGACCCCCAACCCGTCGTTCTGTTGCTCGCCCCCAGGGTGTGCTCCCGGGTGCGCGGCCGCCCCGGTGGGAGCCACCATCCAGGCGACAAGCAACGCGATCGCCGAGCCCGCGACCATGGAACGACGCTGGATACTTGTGGTTGCCATGCCACGACTCTCCCCCGCTGCTGCCCATCGCCTCGTCGTCGCCGCGCTCCGCTCGGACAGCGGACCAAGGCAACGCCCGCATCGAGGCAGTCGGAACGTTACTCCAACGTCCGTGCTTCGCGTCCTCGTCATGCGCCTCGATCGAGCGGGCGTCGGGCGACTCGATCGGCCAGTGACCGGCCTGGGTCTGCCGCACTCGCGCACGTCGGTAGCCTCGCATCCCATGGCGACCCACACCCCGTCCTCGACGCGACCTCCTGCCGCCACTGCCGTGGCCGTTCTGGCCCTTCTGGGGGTCGTCGGGTCGGTGGTGATGATGCTGGCTCACCTCGGCCTCGGAATCCCGGTGATCGAGAATCTGGGCCCGGGCCGAATGCTCCTGCCCGTGGCGATCGGGTTCGCCGTCGGCGCGTTGCTCTACGCCGTCGTCGCCGCCGGCGCGTTCGCCGTCGCCCGGTGGGCGTGGTGGGCGGGCCTCGTCGTCAACGGTCTGGCGTTCCTGTCGGCTGCGTTCCCGTTCCGGGGCTGGATCAGCGCGGTCGTGATGGCTGTGAGCGCCGCCGCGCTGGTCGTGCTGCTCACTCCAGCGGGGCGCGAGGCCTTCGGCCGGCGCTGATCACGGCTCGACGGTCACCTCGCGCAGCAGGCCGGCTCCCAGGTCGTAGACGAACCCGCGCACGTCGGTGTCCTGCGGAGTGAGCGACCAGGAGCGGATCCTGTCGACATCCTCCCGCACCGACCCGTCCTCGTCGGTGAACGTAAGAAGGTCCATGTCACCGAGGTCCGCACCCGCAACCCGTTCCAGCTCGCGGCGTGGCTCGTCGGGATCGGAGGTGAACATCCCGCAGTCCGTGTGGTGGACCACCATGACCGCGCGGGTACCGAGGAAGTGCCACGACGCCGCCAGCGAACGCAAGACGTCCTCGGTGACCCGCCCACCGGCGTTGCGGATCACATGGGCGTCGCCTCGGGCCAAGCCGAAGTCCGTAACGGGATCGATCCGGGCATCCATGCAGACGACGATCGTCAAGGCCCGCGCCGGTCGGGACGACAGACCCGTCGCGACACGTGCGGCCACCTGCCGGTTGGCGTCCACCACCTCGTCGATCACCCCGTGAGTCATCTTCCGGCCCCGATCCGACGTTGCGATAGGGATAGCACACCGCATGGTTGCATGTGGTCGCGGCGACGTTAGCGTGACTTCGAGACAGCATGAACGGCACCATCGACGCGGTCGGCCTCGGGACAGCGCTCGCGGCATCCCTCGAGGGCGAGGTCCGCTTCGACGACGGCTACCGGCACCTGTACGCGACGGACGCGTCGAACTTCCGTCAGGTGCCGATCGGCGTGGTCCTACCAAAGACCCTCGACGACATCGTCCTGACCCACGAGGTGTGCCGAGAGTTCGGGGCGCCCATCACCAACCGCGGGGGTGGTACCAGCCTGGCGGGACAGGCCTGCAACGTGGCGGTGATCATCGACAGCTCGAAGTACCTGCGCCGCATCGTCGACTTCGACCCGCGGGCGCGGCTGGTCAGGTGCGAGACCGGGATCGTGCTCGACACGTTGCGGGGCTACACCCAGCAGCACGGCCAGCTGACGTGGGGACCGGACCCCGCCACCCACAACCGCTGCACGGTTGGGGGAATGATCGGGAACAACGCCTGCGGCATGCGCGCCTTCCGGTACGGGCCTGCCGAGGACAACGTCCAGGACCTGGACGTCCTGCTCTACGACGGCACCCGCCTGTCGGTCGGCCCGACCCGCCCCGAGGAGCTCGACGCGATCATCGCCGCGGGGGGACGAAAGGGTGAGATCTACCGGCGGTTGCGCGACCTGCGCGACAGGTACGCGGACGCGATCCGGACGCGGTTCCCCGACATCCCGCGCCGCATCTCGGGCTTCAGCCTCACACAGCTGTTGCCCGAGAACGGCTTCAACGTCGCCCGTGCACTGGTCGGGACCGAAGGGACCTGCGTCACGGTCCTGCAGGCGACGCTGAACCTCCACGAGCACCACCCGGACCGTGCGCTGCTGCTCCTCGGCTACCCCGACGTGTTCACGGCCGCTGACCACGTCAGCGAGATCCGCGCGCACGGTCGCGCGATCGCACTGGAGGGCATGGACCGGCTCTTGGTCGATCACATGGGCGCCAAGGGCCTGCTCACCGACCCCGTCAGGCTGCTCCCGGAGGGCCACGGCTGGCTCCTCGCCGAGTTCGGCGGTGCCTCGCCCGACGAGGCGTCCGAGTACGCACACCAGCTGATGCAGCGCCTGCGCAGCAGCGACGACCGTCCGGCGATGAAGCTGTACGTCGACCCCGACCAGGCGAAGGTGATCTGGGAGGCGCGTGAGGCGGGACTGGCCGCCACGGCGCAGACGCACAACGGAGCCGCCTGGCCCGGCTGGGACGACTCCGCCGTGCATCCCGATCACCTCGGCGACTATCTCCGCGACCTCAAGGCGTTGTTCCGCCGGTACAGCCTCGACTCGGTGCTCTACGGGCACTTCGGTGACGGCTGCGTGCACTGCCGCATCGACTTCGACCTCACCAGCACCGATGGTGTGCGCACCTACCGGGAGTTCATCGAGGCCGCCGCTGACCTCGTCTCCTCCTACAACGGTTCGTACTCCGGTGAGCACGGCGACGGTCAGCAGCGCGGTGAGCTCCTGGAACGAATGTACGGGCCCGAGATCGTGCGCGCGTTCGAAGAGTTCAAAGCGATCTGGGACCCCGGCAACCGGATGAACCCCGGCAAGGTCGTCAACGCCTACCGGCTGGACGAGGATCTGCGGCTGGGCCCGAGCTACCGCCCGTGGGAGCCGGGCACCAGGTTCCCCTACCCCCACGACCGAGGTTCGTTCGCTCAGGCGACCCTGCGCTGCGTCGGGGTGGGCAAGTGCCGGCGCGACGACGGCCACGGGGTCATGTGCCCGTCCTACATGGTGACCCGCGAGGAGATGCACAGCACCCGCGGGCGGGCACGGCTGCTGTTCGAGATGCTGCAGCCCGACGCGCAGCTGAACGGCTGGCGTGACCAGACCGTCAAGGAGGCGCTCGAACTGTGCCTGTCGTGCAAGGGCTGCACCGTCGACTGCCCCGTCGACGTGGATATGCCGACCTACAAGGCGGAGTTCTACTACCACCATCACCAGGGACGCCTGCGCCCGCCAGCGCACTACGCGCTCGGCCTGATCGACGTCTGGTCGACGATCGCGTCGAACCTGCCGGGGATCACCAACCTCGTCCTCAACGCACCCGCGCTCGGGACCGCCCTGAAGAAGGTGGCCGGGATCGCCCCGCAGCGCCCCGCCCCGCGGTACGCCAGCCGGACGTTCCGCGAGTGGTTCGCGGACCGGCCCACCGCCGACCATGACCGGCCGCGGGTCGTGTTCTTCCCGGACACGTTCACCAACTATTTCCACCCGGTCGTCGGGCAGGCCACGGTGGCGGTCCTCGAGGACGCCGGCTACCACGTGACGATCCCGCCGCGTGTCGTGTGCTGCGGGCGGCCGTTGTACGACTACGGCTTGCTGGACCGGGCCGAGGCCTACCTGGACCGGCTGATCGAGTCCCTCGATCGCCACGTCGCCGCCGGCGTGAAGGTCGTCGGCGCCGAACCCAGCTGCGTGGCGACGTTCCGTGACGAGCTGGTGAAGATGAAGCCGAACGACGTAGCGGCCCGGCGCATCGCGGAAGCGACGTTCATGTTGTCGGAGTTCCTCCTGGAGGAGGGATACGACTTCCCGCGGCTGAACCGCACGGCGATCGTCCATGGTCACTGCCACCACAAGGGTGCGCTCGGCATGCAGGCGGAAGGAGAGGTGCTGTCTCGGCTCGGCCTGGACTGGACCGAGCTGGATGCCGGCTGCTGCGGGATGGCCGGCGCGTTCGGGTTCGAGGCCGGGGACAAGTACGCGATCTCCGTGAAGGCCGGGGAGCGCAAGCTCCTGCCGGCGGTACGCGAGGCCGACGAGACGACGCTGATCATCGCCAACGGCTTCAGCTGTCGGACCCAGATCGAGCAGCTGCAGGTCGGTGACGGGCTCGCCACGGAAGGACGTGGCCGCCGGGCGTTGCACTTGGCGCAGGTGATCCAGATGGCCAGGCACGACGGACCGCAGGGCCCGCGAGGCGCTGACCCGGTCGAGCGCGACTACGTCGGTGATCCTCGCGGCGCCGTCTGGACCGCCAAGGACACCATCGTCGCCGCTGCGGTCGCGGCGGGCGGTGCCGCGCTGGCGACGCTGGCCCACCTCAGACGCGGACCGTGAAGCAGGTGTGGCGGGCAGCCGCCGATCGGCGTCGAACCCGGCCTGGCGTGACGACGCCCCGTCCCGCCGTCTCGGTGGTGATGCCCACCTACGGGCAGGCGACCTTCTTGCCGCGTGCGGTCGCGAGCCTGCGCCGCCAGACCCGCACCGACTGGGAGCTGGTGATCGTCGACGACGGCTCCCTCGACGCCACGCCGCAGACGATCGCGGGTCTCGCGGCCGACGAGCGCATCGTCCACGTGCGGCTCGCGACCAACCACGGGTTAGGGACCGCATGCAACGTCGGCCTGGATGTCGCACGAGCGCCGCTGATCGCCTACCTCCCGTCCGACGACGTGATCGACGCCGAGCACCTGTCGACGCTGGCCGCCTGCTTCGACGATCCCGACGTCTTCCTGGCGTGGTCCCCGGCGCGGGGCGCCCCCACCGACGGCCTGCAACTGGTGCAGGTGATGCACCGGGCAGGCACCGACCGCTGGACCGAACGCGACGAGCTGGAGAGCGACGACCTCGACCGGTTGTTCTGGCACCGGCTGCGTGGCCGCGGACGGACGATCAGCACCGGACGGGTCACCTGCGAGTGGGTACGCCACCCCCGGTCAGCGTCACCGTGCGTTGCGCGAGACGCACGACGGCGGCCTGAACACCTTCCGCCGCCGGTACCGCATCGCCACACCACTGCGGTTGGAGTCCCGTGACAGCTGGCCGATCGACGAACACGCGCTCTACGCGCGGTTCCGTGGCCGCCGCCACCACCCCGACCCCGACGGGTTGCGGATCGTCCTGGCCGGGGAGTTGGCGTTCAACCCCGAGCGCGTCCTGGCGTTCGAAGAGCGCGGCCACCAGCTGTACGGCGTGTGGATCGAAGACCCCTTGGCCGACCAGACCGTGGGGCCGCTCCCGTTCGGCCACGTCCGTGACCTGCCGGACCGCGGGTGGCGCGAGGCCATCCGCGCCGTGCGACCCGACGTGATCTACGGCCTGCTGAACTGGCGGGCCATCCCGCTCGTCCACACGATCCTCGACGCCGACCTCGGCGTGCCGCTGGTGTGGCACTTCAAGGAGGCACCGCAGCGCTGCCTCGTGCGGGGAACCTGGCCGCTGCTGGCGGACCTGCACCGTCATGCGGACGCTGCGATCTACTCCACCGCTCTCGAACGCGACTGGTTCGAGGCCGCGCTGCCGGGGACACGCGATCCCGCCACCACGCACGTCGTCGACGGCGACCTGCCCAAGGCCGACTGGTTCGACCCAGCGCTCCGCCCCCGACTGTCGGACATCGACGGCCAGATCCACACCGTGTCGCTCGGGCGCCCGGTCGGGTTCGACGCCGGGTTCGTCGGGCAGCTGGCCGCCCACGGCATCCACCTGCACCTCTACGGGCTGGTCCGGGCCCCCGGCCCGAAAGGGGCGTGGACGGCGTGGATCGACGACGCGGTCGCGGCCGCGCCCGACCACCTGCACATCCACCCGCACGTCGACCCGCGCAGCTGGTCGACCGAGCTGTCGCAGTACGACGCCGGCTGGATGCACCGGGTCATCAGCAGCAACCGGGGGGACCTCACCCGGGCGACGTGGGATGACCTGAACGCGCCCGCGCGCCTGTCCGTCCTGGCGGCGGCCGGCGTCCCGGTCCTGCAGCAGGCGAGCCCCGGCTCGGCCGTCGCGGTCCAGAACCTCGTCGCGGAACGCGGGATCGGGATGCTCTACGACGACGTCGACGATCTGGCGGCGAAGCTGCACGACACGGAGCACGTCAACCGGTGCCGCGGCGCGGTGGCGACCCAAGGACGCGACTTCACCTTCGATGCGCACGTCGATCGGCTGCTGCGCATCTTCCGATCGGTGGTTCGGTAGTCGCCACGCTCGATGTTGCACACGACGACGGCCATGCTGTCCCGGTCGACGTCGGGAGGACGGGGATGGGCAACCAGGACTACGGGATCGCCGACACGCTCGACCCAGACCCGGACCGTGAACTCAGCCATCGCGAACGACTGGCCGGGATCGTCGAACGCCGGCTCGATCCGGTCATGGCGGCGCTCGCGATCGTGTGGACCGGGCTGGTCGCCTACGAGCTGATCGCGCCCAGCGACCAACGCGACGAGCTGTCGTTCGTCTCCACGGTCATCTGGGTGGTGTTCGTCGCGGAGTTCCTGGTCAAGCTCGGCGTGTCCGGCCGGCCGGTGCGGTTCATGCAGCGACGCTGGCCCTCGGCGATCTTCCTGGCGCTGCCCGCCTTGCGCATCCTGCGCCTGGTCCCTGCCGCTCGCCTGGCCCGGGTCCTGCCGACCGCTCGCGTCCTGGGGTCGTCGTACCGCGCCGTGGGCACGGCGCAGGGCCTCCTCCACGGGCGCCTGACGTTCCTGGCTGCCACGACCGGCGTGGTGATCCTGTCCGGCGGACAACTCCTCTTCGTCCTCGAACGCGGCGCGGCCGGAGCCGTCACCTCCCTCGGGGAAGCGCTGTGGTGGTCGTCCAACCTGGCGGTCACGTCCACGCTCGTGTTCGAGCCCGTGACCGTGCCCGGGAGGCTCCTGTCGCTGCTGCTGTCCACCTACGCCGTCGTGGTGTTCGCGTCCCTGGCCGCCGCACTCGGCGCGTTCTTCATCGAATCGCGCGCCGAGAGGGCCGCGACCGAGGAGGCCGGACCGCAAGGCGA
>JALYHG010000171.1 GCA_030776725.1 Actinomycetota bacterium | reverse complement strand
ACGACTTCCTCTCCCCTGCCCCCCACGTCGACCTGGGCGTTCATCTCGATCATCGTGTCGTTGTCGAGGGCCTTGATGATCGGAGCGAACAGCTTGTCGTACTCGTCCGCGTGGGCGCGGTAGGTCTCATCGCGCATCGTCACCGAGACGTTGTACTTGGCGAAGAAGTTCTTGTCGTCCTCCAGCACATAGAGGTTCTCGGTGCGGATGCGCCCGTCGGTGGTGAAGATCTCCCCGAAGGTGCAGGGCCCGCCGACACTCGTGTAGATCAGGCCGTAGTCCAGGGCGTGGATCTTCGAGTCGGGGAATTCGAAGCCGTAGGTCTTCTCGACCCCCGGCAGGCCGTCGACCCGGCCGAGGAACTCCGAGGCGGCGCACAGGCTCATCTGGCTCTGCGGCACCGTGGAGATGTCCGAGATCTTCCGGACCCCCATCTTCTTGGCGTCTTGCTCCTTCAAGGCGAACCCGTAGGAGTTGTTCACGTCGGTGGGTGGGAACCACCAGATGCCATTGGCCTTCAGGTCCTCGTCGTGAACCGCCTTCCACTGCTTGCGCGGGTCGGGGATCGGGTTCACGTGGCCGAGGTGGGTGATCCAGCCGGTCCCGGTGTACTCCCAGTACAGGTCAATCTGGCCGGTCTTCAGGGACTCGCGTACGAGCGTCGTGCCGACCAGCCCCGTCTGATCGCTCACCTTGGCGCCGGCCGCGGCCAGGGCCTGGCCGGCGATCTGGCCGAGGATGAGCTGCTCGGTGAACTCCTTCGACCCGATCGTCAGCGACACGTCCGACAGGTCCACGCCCGAGATGGCCGAGCCCGTGTCCGAGGCGGGGAACGTCGTGATGGCGAGACAGCCCGACGTGAGCATGGCCACCGCCACGGTGAGCAGCCGCCGGTACAGCGTGGACGCCGCCTTGCGTGCCATCGTCTCCCCCTTGCGCGCTTGCGCGCCCGTCCCCGCAGACCACCCTACCCGGCTCTATCGCAGGCCGCTCGGTCGCAGATAGTCCTCGGCGATCCCACCCAGCCAGTCCACAAACAGGGCGAGCACCATCGCCAGGATGGACCCGGTGAACAGGATGGTCGTCCGCCCCAGCGTCAGGCCCGAGTTGATCACGTCGCCGAGCCCGCCCCCGTCGGTGAAGGTCGCCAGCGTGGCCGTCCCGACCAGCAGGATCAGCGCCGTGCGCACGCCGGCGAGCACCACCGGCACCGCCAGCGGCATCTCGACCTGACGGAAGACCTGCCGCTTGGACATGCCCATGCCCCGGCCCGACTCGATGACGAACGGGTCCACCTGCTGCAGGCCGACGATGGTGTTGGCCAGCACCGGCAGGGTCGCGTAGATCACGAGCGCGATCACCGCGTACAGGAACCCGAGCGCCTGGAAGACGACCGCGAAGAAGACGATGACGCCGATCGACGGGATCGCCAGCCCGAGGCCGGCGACCCAGGAGACGGGCCCGACGAGCCTCCTCGCCATGGGCCGCGTGAGGAAGATGCCGAGCGGCACGGCGATGAGCAGCACCACCAGCAGGGAGACACCGACGAGCGCCAGGTGGCTGACGAAGGCGGACCACAGGTGGTTGAAGGTCAGCTGGGGCTGCTCGATCGGGTCGAGCTGGATGGACGCGATGTAGCCGAAGTGCACGGCCAGCACGGCCGCGACGAACAGCGGGATGCCCCACCACCGCACCGAGGCCCTCACGACGAGGACTCCGCGGCCTCCTGCATCTGCCCGATCGCCCTGACCAGAGCGGACGTGTCGACGGCCGCCTCGTACACACCGTCGCTGTTGACGACCGCGGCCGCCCCGAACCGCGACTCCAGCATCTCGTTCAAGGCGCTGGCCAGTGTCGTGTCCGGCTGCACGAGCGCCTCGGCGGGGACGCCGAGGTCCTGGAGGGACCCGCCGCCGTTCTCGAGCTCGTGCCGGCGCACCCAGCGCTGCGGCCGGTTGCGGTTGTCGAGCAGCAGCACCGTGTCGTGCCCGGAGTCGCGCAGCCGGTCGAGGACGGTCGAGCGGTCGTCGTCGACAGAGGCGGTCGGCCAGTCGGTCAGCTCGGCGTCGCGGACCGTCGCCAGGTTCAGCCGCTTGAGCGACTTGCCGCCGCCGATGAAGTCGGCCACGAAGTCGTCCGCCGGGGCGGACAGGATGTTCTCCGGAGTGCCGTACTGCGCGATCTGCGACTTCTGGCGCAGGATCGCGATGCGGGTGCCCATCTTGATCGCCTCATCGATGTCGTGCGTGACGAACACCGTGGTCTTCTGGACTCGGCGTTGCAGGTCCAGGAACTCGTCCTGCAGCCGCACGCGGGTGATCGGGTCGGTCGCGCCGAAGGGCTCGTCCATGAGCATGACGGGGGGGTCGCCGCCGAGCGCCCGCGCCACCCCGACGCGCTGCTGCTGACCGCCGGACAGCTCCTTGGGGAAGCGATTAGCGTACTCGGAGGGGTCGAGCCCCACGACCTCGATGAGCTCGTTGGCGCGCTCGCGGACCCTGTCCTCGTCCCACTTGAGCAGGCGGGGCACCGTGGCCACGTTGTCGAAGATCGTCATATGGGGGAACAGCCCGATCTGCTGGATGACGTAGCCCATGCGCCGGCGCAGGTCGTCGGGGTCGGCCTGGGTGACGTCCTCCCCCTCGAAGAAGATGCGACCGGACGTGGGCTCGATGATGCGGTTGATCATCTTCAGCGTCGTGGTCTTGCCGCAGCCGGAGGGGCCGACGAGCACGACCGTGTCCCCTCTCGGGATGCTCATCGACAGCCCTTCGACGGCGACCGTGCCGTCCGGGTACTGCTTGCCGAGCTCCTCGAGACGGATCAGCTCCTCGCCGGCCTCGTCGTCCCGTGGCTGCCCGCTGTGCTCCTGTGCCTCGGTCGTGCTCATTTCATTCCCCTGGGTGTGGTGGCCTTCGTGAGACCGGCGAAGCCGGCGTCGACGATGATCGCGATGAGCACGATGCCCAGCGTCCCGACAATGACCTCGGGAATCGCGATGGGGGTTCCCACCCGCGCGAGCGCGTCCATGATGAGATTGCCCAGCCCGGGGCCGTTGACGATCGCGGCGATCGCGGCGATCCCGATGAGCAGCTTGGCCGACACCCGGATGCCCGTCAGGACGACCGGCCAGGCCAGGGGCAGCTCGATACGCCGCAGCTGCTGCAGGCGGCTCATGCCCATGCCCTTGGCGGACTCCACGACCGCGTCGTCGACCTCGTTGAGTCCCACCACGGTGTTGCGGACGACGGGCAGCAGGCTGTAGAGGGTCAACGCGACGAGCGGCGGCAGGACCCCCAGGCCGAGCACGCCGAGCAGCACCGCGTACAGCGCGAACGACGGGACGGTCAGGATCAGGCTCGTGCTGCGGGTCGCCAGGTTGCTGGCCCAGGCGCTGCGGTAGGTCAGCAGGGCGATCGACATGGCGATGACGGTGCCGATCAGCAGGGACACGCCGACGATGTACAGGTGCTCGAAGCTGAGCCGGATGATCTCACCGGAGTTGCCCTTCAGGTACATCCACGGACTCATCTACCGCCCTTCGTCGAGCCATCCCTGCGTCGCCCCGGCCGCCAGTTCGATCCAGTTCGATCATGGGGTCGTTGTCAAGTCCGTGATCCTCAGCTCCAGGGGAAGGGGCTGCTGGAGGTGGGGTGCAGCGCCCCCTCGGCGTAGCGGGAGAAGCGGAACGGGTGCAGCACCTCGCTCTTCTCCCCGGTCAGTACCCGGGCGACCTCCTTGCCGACGCCGATCATCTTATAGCCGTGGTTGGAGTCGGCGATGACATAGGTGTTCGGCAGCATGTAGTCGAACACGGGGAAGCTGTCGGCGGTGAACGCGCCGATGCCGCCGGTGGGCGCGTCGTGGTACCGCCCGCTGCAGCCCTCGAAACGCCCCAGGCAGTGGGCGAGCCCCGCCGTCCAGTAGTCGATGAAGTCGTCGTCGACGGTGTAGTGGGGGCTGGCCGGCCCGTAGGGGTCCACGTGGGCCCGCGGCCCGATCCTCTCGGGGACGGCCCCTCCCTGGACGCCGTGGCGGTCGCGCTTGAAGTACACGCCCCAGTGCCCGCCGGTGATGAGGTGGCCGTCGCGGTCGGAGCGCAGCGGCTCCGTCGAGTCGACGTGCAGCACCGGCGCCTCCGCGCCGTCGTCGGTGACGAAGGTCCGGGGGTCGACACGGACCTCGCCTTCCTGCAGGCGCCAGTAGGTCCACATGTCCACGCCCGTGTGCAACTCGCCGCCGGGTGACTCGCGGACGTCGATCGTCTCGGGCAGCCCGAGCATGTCCCACAGGTGGGGCGCCCACGGGCCCGCGGCCACGACGAGCTGGTCGACGGCGACGTCGCCCTGGGGCGTCCGCACGGTCTCGACGCCGTCGCCGCCGATGTCGAAGCCGGTGACCTCGACGCCGGCCAGCACCCGCACGCCCTCGGCCTCGGCCTTGTGGGCCAGGCCGAGCATCGACTCGCGGTTGAACCCGAACCCGCCGCGGTGCTCGTGCAGGACGGCGGTCAGGCCGCGCGCCTGCCAGTCGCCGAACAGGCCCCGCATGTACTCGAAGGCCTCGCGCTCGCCGCGGACCAGGGTGGCGTCGTAGCCGGTGGCCATGTGGCGCTCGTGGATGGCCTCCAGGTCCGCGGCCTGGATCTCGGGGGCGGCGGCGAGGTAGCCCACCGGGTGGTAGGCCAGCCCCTCGGGGTCGGACTCCCACACGTCGACGCTGACGCGCATGACCTCGCCCATGGCCGGCTGGTAGTAGAAGTTGCGCACCACCCCGCAGGCGATGCCACTGGCGCCGGCCGCGATCGACGTCTTGTCGACCACGACCACGTCCTCGCCCGAGCCCCGGCCGCTGGCCCGCAGCCGCCTGGCTAGGTGCCAGGCGGTGCTCAGGCCGTGGACGCCGGCGCCGACGATCAGGTACGGAACGTGCCGCGGAAGCTGCATGGGTCTGCCTCTCTGTCCTCAGGGGCGGAAGCCGTCCACGTCGACGCCGAATTCCTCCCCGGCGTCGACGAGCGCGTCGAACAGGAACTGGCCGGTGGACCGCTCGCAGCCCAGCAGGTACGACCGCCGGCCCTCGATGTCGTCGCGCACCACGTCGGTGACGACCCCGGCCACGGACGACCGGAACGCCGCGCCGTCGGGCGTGACCTCGTCGCCCAGGTCGATGGCGCAGACCTTCGACAGAAGGCTGGCGGCGTCGACCCCGGTGAGGCGCAGGAGCGCGCGTCCGTGGGTCAGGTCGACGATGCTGACCGGCCCGTCGTCCCCGCCCGTCTCGATCCGTAGGGCCACGTCGCCGGCCGTCGCGGGCGGGGCGAGCAGGTACCACTCCCCCGGGGCCGATCCGACGACGAGCGCAC
>JALYHG010000170.1 GCA_030776725.1 Actinomycetota bacterium | reverse complement strand
CTCGACGGCGCGCGCGGCGGGACTGACGAGCGCCTCGATCGGCGGGAGCGTCCCGCGCAGCGCGGCCGCCTGCTAGCACCCCCGGGGGTCCAGTCGCTCATCGGCGGCGAACACGCCGCGGCGGGTCGCTGCGGTCGGAGCGTGGCGCACCAGCAGGACGCGGGCGCCGACCATCACCCCACCTCCGACGCACGCTCGCTGAGCAGCCCGAACGCCACCGCGGTGCCCGCCCACAGGACCAGCTGCGTGGCGAGCGCCGACAACCGGAAGTCCCACAGCAGAGCCGCGGGGACCCCGGTGGGCTCCGCTCCGGCGGGCAGCGCCCACACCCCGGCCATGCCCACGCCGGCGGCGCTCGCCGTCAGCAGCTGGCGCGCCACGTGAGGGACCCCGCGCAGGCGGAGTCGGCGGGCGAGGTCCCACGCCGCGACCACCACCGCGAGGGAGACGCCGACCGCCAGGAGGTACCAGCCGGTGCGGCCGGAGACGGTGGCCGGGTCGCCGACCGCGGGCGGGTTCGGCGGGTACTTCAGCGACGGCATCAACGCCACCCCGGCGTACGCCGCCGCCCCGACCTGCAACGACGCGGTCCAGCCGCTCGACGTCGTCAGCCTCGGGCGGACCGCGGAGAACACCAGACCGAACAGGCCACCCGCCGTCACCCCCACCAGCCCCGTGGCGACGATCAGGCCGGCTTCCTGCACGCTGCGGCCGACCGCGACGACGTCGCCGCCGGCGGGTCGCTCGGCGCTGGCCTGCTCGAGGTGGACGGCGTCACGCAACGGCGGCTCGCCGACCACGAACGCGACCACGCCCGCGACGAGTCCGGCCAGGAGCCCCGCCGCCAACCCACGGCGCAGGTTCGCGGTCAACGCCGCCGGTGTCACCTCGAGGCCGCCGCGGCGAGCGGTCAGTGGCAGGGGACGCCGAGCAGGTGGCGCGCGTCGTGGAAGACCTCGTGCAGCAGTGGGCTGCCGCCGGTCAGCGCCCCCTGCTCGAACAGCACCGCGTACACCGCGAACAGGGCGGGCGCCGCCACGAGCGCGATCCGCCACGACATGCCGGCGAGCGCGCCGGAGAGGAGGTGGGTGTGCATCCGTCGTCCTTCGTGGGATCCGCGTCCCGTCGGTCTGGCGACGCGCAGTCTCCTGGCTCCCGGATCGACGCTGGCCTCCGGCCTTCCCGGATCGCTCCAGTGGCCGTTCGTCGGGCGCCTGTCGGCGCCCCGGAGGGTCGCTCCCCGGTCACAGTGGCGGGACCGCCGCGGGCTCGCACCGCGTTCCTGCCGCCGTCGCGGCGCGCACCATAGTCGAGGTCGCCTGCCGCTGTCGCGACCTGATCCGGTGCGCGCACACGGTCGCCTCTCGCCGCCGTCGCCGCTCCTGTCGTCTTCCCCGAACGGTCGTGGACGGCTCGCCTGACGCTCGCGCGACCCCGTAGCGTCTTCACCCGGCGACGGGAAGACTCCAGAGATGCAGCACGTCGAGGTGCAGGGGGTGGCGGTCCCCGCGCTCGGGTTCGGCACCTGGCAGTTGAAGGGCCGCGCCTGCTACGAGGGTGTCCGCCACGCGTTGGAGCTCGGCTACCGCCACATCGACACGGCCCAGATGTACGACAACGAGCAGGAGGTCGGCCGGGCACTACGCGACGCCGACGTGGATCGCGACGAGATCTTCCTGGTCACCAAGATCCCGCCGCGCAACCTGGGGCCCCGCGACGTTCACCGCAGCCACGACGCCAGCCTGCAGGCGCTGGGCACCGACGACGTCGACCTGCTGTTGATCCACTGGCCCACCCGGTCGGTCCCGTTGGGGGCGACGCTGGAGGCGATGCGCGAGCTGCGAGACCAGGGAAAGGCACGCCACCTGGGGGTCAGCAACTTCACCCCCACCCTGGTCGACGAGGCGCTGGAGCACGCTCCGATCGTCTGCAACCAGGTCGAGTACCACCCGTACCTCGACCAGCGGCCGCTCGTCGAGCAGGCCGTCGAGCGCGACCTGGTGCTGACGGCGTACTCGCCGCTGGCCAAGGGCCGCGTCCTCGATGACCCGACGCTGGAGGAGATCGCCCAGGTTCACGGCAAGACGCCGGCGCAGGTCACGCTGCGCTGGCTGATCCAGCAACCCAACGTCGCCGTCATCCCGCGCTCGTCGGACCGCGCCCACCGTGCCGAGAACGTCGACGTGTGGGACTTCGGGCTCAGCGACGACGAGATGCAGCGGATCGATGCGCTGCAACGCGGACAGCGCCTGATCGACCCGGGGTTCGCACCCGAGTGGGAGACCTGACTCCACGGCTCCAACGCCGGCCCGCACGCTCCGGTGCCTGCACGGCGGCGCTGCGCGACGGCCGGCCAGACCCGGTCAGGCCGTCCGTCGTGACATGTAGTCGCGGACGATGAAGCCGCCGAGTTGGTCGCCGCTGCTCTGGAAGATCTGCCCACCAGTCAGCTGCGCCAGGCGATCAGCGAAGGCCACCAGCCGTGGTTCGTCCTCCAGCAGGAAGACGTGCAGCGCGATGCCCGACCGCGCCAGCCGCAGCGCCTCCCGCAAGGTCCGTTCGAGGGTCTCGCGCACCGGCGGCCAGTTGAACACCGCCGTGTCGCCGTCCAGGTGCGCGGTGGGTTCGCCGTCCGTCACCATGATGACCTGCTTGACCGGCCGTGGATCGTCGCTGAGCAGGCGGCGTGCGAGCAGGAACGCGTGGTGCATGTTGGTCCCGTACACCCGGTCGGAGGCGGCCGCTCCGAGGTCCGCGGGGTGCATCCGCCGGGCGTAGTCGGAGAAACCGACCAGGTGCAACGAGTCCTGGCGGTAGGTGCCCTCGATCAGGGCGTGCAGCGCCAGTGCCATCCGTTTGGCGGGGACGAAGTGGCCTCGCAGCGGCATCGAGAACGACAGGTCCAGCAGCAGCGCGGTGGCGGTGCGGGGTCGGACCTCCAACTCCTGCACCTCGAAGTCGTCGGGTGACAGCGACACCCGCGCACCGGATGGGCGATCCGCCGTCGAGCGCCGCACAGCGTTGGCGATCGTGGGCTGCACGGCGATCGGCTCGCGGTCACCGAAACGCCACGGGCGGGTCTGGCCGGTGGTCTCCGCCTCGGCGCCGACGGCGCGGATCGCGGTCTGGCGACGGATCCGGTTCATCAGGTGGGTGAGGGCACGTTGCCCGAGGATCCGCGCGCCGCGCGGTGTGAGCTCCAGGCGCCCCGCCCGTCGCTGCAGCACGCCGGCCTCCTGGAGCGCACGCTCGACCCGGCGCAGCCGGCGCAGGTCGTCTGCGGCGTCGTCGCCCAGGTGACGCCGCAGGGCGTCCTCGTCGACGTCTTCCAGGCTGGCGCCGGCGTACTCACCGGCGAGTTGACGGTCGAGGTCCTCGAGCTCGCCGAGCCGCTCGAAGACGTCCACCGCGCCCGGCAGCGCCACCGGGTCGCCGGGACCGCCGGGCGACGCCTGGTCCCAGGGCAGGTTCGGGAGCAAGCTGCGCAGCTGCTGCTGGAGCTGAGCGAACTGGAACGCCAGGTCGAGGTCCTCGAGGACCGCGCGTGACAGCTCCTCGAGCTCGCGGCGCTGCTGGGGCGTCATGCTGGCCAACAGCCGGCTCATCGCCGCCATCCGCCGCGCGAGGATCTCCAGCAGCGCGTCGAGGTCGGCGGGGCGCTCGGGGAAGAACCGTCCGTGCCGCTCCAGGAACTGGTCGAGGTCGGGCTCCTCCCCGCGGGTCCGCGCGTCCAGGAGCGCGTTGAGGTCGGCGAGCATCGCGGCGAAGGCGGCGACGTCCTCGGGTGTGAGATCACGTAACGCGCCCGAGAGCTGCCGCAAGTAGCTGTCGAGCACCTGGCGGCGCAGGTCGTCGACCAGCTGCGCGAACCGCGCGGCCGCGACCTCGGACCGGAACCGGTGGTCGTGCAGCTCGGCGATGGCGTCCCCCAGAGCGTGCGGGAGCTCCCCCAGGCGGACGTCGGCGAACCGGGCGTCCGGGGAGTCGTCGGCTGCGAGCGCGTCGCGCTCCAGCGCGACGATCTCGTCGAGGCGGTCACGCAGGTCGGCCAGCGCCCCGCCCGGGTCGATGCTCGCCTCGAGCCGCTGACGGACGTCGCCCACCCGCCGGCGCAGCTCGTCCAGGCCACGCAGCTCCCCGTCGACGCCACGGCGCAGCAGCCGGCGCAGTGCCACCTGTCCCCCGCGACCCATCAGCAGGTCGTCCGCGAGGGCGTCGAGGACCCCACCGACGTCGACGTCCTCGCCCAACGGGTCCTGGCTGCCGTCCCAGCGGCGGTAGAGCGCGCGCATGCGTCCCAGCGTAGTGGCCGGCGGCGGGAGCCGGCCGGTGGCCTGGAGACGTTGTGAGCCGCGCTGCCGGTGCCCGGTTCGACCGGCTCACAACGGGGGCGCGTCGATCCCGACCAGCTCGTACACGACCTCGCCGTCGACGGTCTCCTCGGCCAGGAGCCGGTCGATCAGCGTCTCCAAGGCGTCGCGGTGGTTCTCGAGCGAGTCGATCGCGTGCTTCTCGGCCTCGCGCATCAGGCGGGCCACCTCCTCGTCGATCATGCGTTGGGTCGCCTCGGCGAACGGGCGCTGCTGGAACGGCTGGCGGTCGCCGTCGTCGTCGCCGAGCCCGATCCCGGCGTCCTGCGCGTACCCGACCGGCCCGAGCTTGTCCGACAGGCCGAAGTCGCGGACCATGCGGGCGGCGACCTCGGTCGCGTTGCGCAGGTCGTTCGCCGAACCGGTCGACGCCTCGCCGAGGACCAGCAGCTCGGCGGCGCGTCCCCCGACCCGGACCGCCAACGTGTCCAACAGGTAGCTCTCGATGTGCAGGCGGCGTTCGTCGACGGGCAGCTGTTCGGTTGCGCCCAGTGCCCGGCCGGTCGGTAGGATCGTGACCTTGGCGACCGGGTCGGCGCGTTCGCTCAACGCCGCCACGATCGCGTGGCCCGACTCGTGCACCGCGACGCGGCGCTTCTCGTCATCGGTCAGGGCGCTGGACTCCTCGCGGCGACCGAGCATCACGCGGGTGCGGGCCTGGTCGAAGTCGTCCTGGGTGATGGTCTCGCGTTCGTCACGGACGGCGGTGATGGCTGCCTCGTTGACGAGGTTCTCGAGTTCCGCGCCGCTGAACCCCGGGGTCGCGCGCGCGACCCGGTCGAGGTCGAGGTCGTCGGCGACGGGTTTGCCGCGGGTGTGGACCTCGAGGATGGCACGGCGGTCATCGCGGCGTGGGAGCGGGACCTGCAGCTGCCGGTCGAACCGGCCCGGGCGGAGCAGCGCCTGGTCGAGGAGCTGCGGGCGGTTCGTCGCGGCCATGACCACGACCTGCTCGCTCGGCTCGAAGCCGTCCATCTCGGCCAGGAGCTGGTTGAGGGTCTGCTCCTGCTCGTTGTTGGCCCCGATCGTCGCCGCGCCGCCGCGCTTCCGACCGACCGAGTCCAGCTCATCGATGAAGATGATCGACGGGGACAGCTTCCGCGCCTTCTCGAACAGGTCACGTACCCGCGAGGCACCGACACCGACCAGCATCTGCACGAAGCTGGAGCCCTCCACCGAGATGAACGGCACGTCAGCCTCGCCGGCGACCGCCCGCGCCATCAGCGTCTTGCCGGTCCCGGGGGGGCCGACCATCAGGATGCCGCCGGGTCCCCGCGCGCCGGCGCGGTGGAAGCGTTCGGGTTCCGTGAGGTAGTCGATGATCTCACGGACCTCCTCCTTGACGCCCTCGTACCCGGCGACGTCGTCGAAGACCGTGTCGGGACGTTCGGTCGTGATGATCTCGGCCGGCGATTCGCCGATGCCGCGCAGCTGCGACAGCTGGCCCCGGGCGCGGCGGCCGATCCAGATGAACAGCAGGACCAGCAGCAGGAAGGGGGCCATCGCGATGACGATCTCCCAGAACCCTCGTGACGGCGCTTCCGCGTCGATCGTGACCTCGTGCTCGCGTAGCGTCTGCTCGAGCTGCTCGTTGGGCAGGGCGGTCGGGATCACGGTGGTGAACTGCGTGCCGTCGTCGAGCTCCCCGCGGACCTGCCCCTCGGGCATGATCGTGACCTGTTCGACCTGGCCCTGCTGGACGTGGTCCAGGAACGCGGAGTAGTCCAACTCTTCGGTTCCGGGCTCCGTGGAGGCGACGCTGAGCACACCGAAACCGACGATCGCGGCGGCGATCAGCACCCACTGCAGCCACGGGGGCATCGACGGCACCGAGGGACCGGCATCGCGGTCACGGCGGTCGACGCGTTCCCCGCCCGTGCGTTCTCCAGGCAGGTGGGAGGAGCGGTGGGAACTCACGACCCAAGGGTAACGACGGCCGGCTCCCCCATCGGACCGTTCGACCGTGGGTCAGACGCTGCGGAAGCGGTCGACGCCGGGCGCGGCCTCGTCCTTGTTCAGCCGCTTGGACAGGTGCAGCCCCTCGAGCGCGAACTCGACCACGCTCGCCGCTGCCGCGGGGCTCTCGGCGGGGACGTCCAGACGCTCCATCAGCCGCGCCAGCCCCGGTATCTCGTCGCCGAACTGACCGAGCAGCTCCGCCCCGGCCATCGCGTCGTGTGTCTCGACCGAGACGCCGTGGTCGAAGCGGGCCAGCAGCGGGCGCAGGTCGTGGTGGCCGAGGTGGCGGCGCCACACGATCAGGACCGCCTGGCGCAGCAGCCGTGCCACGATCTGCTCCTCACGGCCCTCCTCGAGGGTGTCGAACTCGATACGGCCGAGCGCGGCGGGGACCACCGCCCACAGGTCCACGACCCGGGGGACAGCCTGCGGCTCGCCTGTGCGCAGGGCCCGGCGCACCGCCCCGGCCACGAGCGTCTCGCGCGCCCCGATCGTGTACCGCACCGAGACCCCCGACCGGTGGTTGACCTGGCTGCTGCCGCGCAGCTGCCGGGTCAGCTCCGCCAGGACCTCCTCCATGAAGCGCGGGACCCGCACGTCGGCGTCGGGCGGTGGCGGGGCGGCCTCCTGGCGAGCGATCGCGATCTCGTCGTCGACGGTCTGCGGGTAGTGCGTGCGCACCTGGGTTCCGAAGCGGTCCTTGAGCGGAGAGATGATGCGGCCGCGGTTGGTGTAGTCGTCGGGGTTGGCGGTGGCGACCAGGATGAGGTCCAGCGGCAGGCGGATCTTGTACCCGCGGATCTGCACGTCGCGTTCCTCGAGGACGTTGAGGAGCGCGACCTGGATTCGCTCGGGCAGGTCCGGGAGCTCGTTGAGCGCGAAGATGCCGCGGTTGGTCCGCGGAAGCAGGCCGTAGTGGATGGTGCGTTCGTCGCCGAGGTAGCGGCCCTCGGCGACCCGGATCGGGTCGACGTCACCGATCAGGTCGCCGACCGACGTGTCGGGCGTGGCCAGCTTCTCGCTGAAGCGCCGGTCACGCGTGACCCACTCGACCGGGAGGTCGTCGCCGTGTGCGGCGGCCAGGTCACGGCAGCGGGCGCAGATCGGGTGGTAGGGGTGGCAGTTGACCTCGCAGCCGGCGACGACCGGGGCGGTCTCGTCCAGCAGGTCCGCGAGCCGCCGCACGATGCGGGTCTTGGCCTGTCCGCGCTCGCCGAGCAGGATCAGGTCGTGGCCGGCGAGGATCCCACGTTCGAGGTCGGGAACCACCGTGGCGCCGAACCCGACCACGTCCGGCAACAGTGGATCACCGGACCGCAGCCGCGCGATCAGGTTGGCGCGGAGCTCCTCTTTGACCGTGCGGTCGGGGTAGCCAGCGACACGGAGTTCGCCGAGGGTGCTGCCAGCGTCCATGCCCGCAATCTAGACCGCCACAGCCGGTGTCGTGGCCCCGCACGGCACGGCGCGCCGGTCGCCGCGCGCGGTCACTCGGGGTGGACCGGGACGTCGGTGGCTCCGGGCCCGCCCGTTGCGATGTTGTCGCGTGCGCGGTCGCGTTCGAACGGCAGCGGCCACACGTTGGTGGTGCACGCTCCCGTGTCGATCGACTGCTGGTCCATCACCGGGGCGGGCTCGCCGGGGTCCTGGTGCGCGGCGCACTCGAAGTGGTCGAGGTTCAGCCAGTGACCGACCTCATGCAGGACGACGTAGTGGCGGTAGTCGTCGAGGCTGCGCTCGTCGTAGGTCGCGGTGGCGTTGCGCCAGCGGTCGTCGTTGATGTAGACGTCGTCGCCGACCCGGCAGCTCCAGTCGGCGCTGCAACCGGGACTGGCCGCGGCGACGTCCTGTGGGGATGCCAGCCACAGGTGGAAGGTGGCGGGTTCCCCCTGCGGGACGCGCGTGTAGCGGAAGTCGTTGTCGAGTGCCCAGCCGCGCTGGTCGACCAGGGTCCAGTCCGCGTGCTCGGCGAAGAACCCCGGATCGGCGTGCACGGGACCGTGCTGGTCCCTGACGCCGACGGTGTACCGCAACGTCTGGATCGGCGGGAAGGCGACCTCCGCCAGGCGGAGCAGGACCCGGTCGGTGAGGGCGGCGGGGCCGCCCAGGGCACGCACCTCCTGGATCGTGTCGGCCCGGTCCACGATCCACTGCAGCAGGTCGTAGCTCACGCTGTCGGGCCCGCGGGTCAGCAGGATCGGCGCGCCGAGGATGCCGCCGTGGGGGGCGGCGGCCAGCGCGTCCGGGAACGTGTCGCCACGGCTGAGCAGGATCCGCTCGGCGGTGAAGCCCAGGTGCTGCTCGAGGTAGGTCGCGATCAGCTGGGCGGTGTCGGTGCGATCGCGTCCACCGAGCCGGTCGGTGTCGATGCCCAGTTCGCGGATGCGCGCAGCGACCTGCTCGGACAGGACCGCCTCGCCGCCGACGAGGACAGCCAGCTGGGCGCCCACGTCCCGCAGCGCGGCGGCGGCCGCCGGGTGCAGGTCGTCGGTGGTCGACAGCAGGATCGGGTTGCGGTTGGCGTACGCGCCGGGACCGACCGTCAGGGCATCGGGGAAGTCGCCGCCGTAGGCGACGAACACCGTCCGCTGGTCGTGGATCGTTCCCACGCCGTGGCGGTCGGCGAGCTGGCGCGCGATGTCGGCTGCGGTCTCGTACCGCGTCTGGCCGGCGACGCGCTCTGTCCGGTAGCCGCCCTCCCGCAGCTGCGTCTCGACCGCAGCGCCGATCGCGTCGCTCCCGCCGAGGATGGTGACCCGTTGCACCCCGAGGTCACGGAGCACCTGCCCGGTGCGTTGTGGCAGATGGTCGCGCCAGCTGAGCACGACGGGCGCCCCGATCCCCCCCGCCAGCGACGACCCGGCCAACGCATCGGGGAAGTCGTTGGCGGAGGCCAGCACCGCACTGGTCGCGCCGCCGGTGAAGGTCCGCTGTGCGATGGCGGCTGCGGTGTCGATGCGGTCCTCGCCGGCGATCCGGTCGGTGGGCTCGCGGCCGTGAACGGCTGCTGCCGGGACGGCGAAGGCGAAGGCGAGCGTGGCGACGGCGGTGAGCAGGACGGTCAGGTGACGTCGGACGATGCAACCTCCCCGGGTGGATCCCCGACGGTGGCCGCAGGACGGCGTCACGGCCACCGTCGACCCCGTCCGGACGTCGACGGTGAGAAGGGGAACTCCTAGCCGCCGGGTGGTCCGTGCACCGAGCCCTGCCCGGCGTCGCGGAAGGTCCCGCCGGCGACGGGGACGAACTCCCAGTCGTAGCCGTCGCGCCGCAGCGTCAGGACGATCACCCCGTACGTGTCGTCGCTGGCAGCCTCGGACCCCGCCCGCCGCGGCTCACGGAGGCGGTACAGGCTCCGCCCGCCGGTCCCGACCACGAACTGGCGGATCCCGTGGCTGGTGTCCACCCGTCCGCGGGGGTCCAGCGGGGCGTAGCGCTCGTACAGGTGGTCGTGGCCCGCCAGGACGATCTCGGCGCCGTGCTCGTACAGCACGGTCCAGAACGCAGCGGTCGCGTCGCTGTCACCGTGGGGCCCCGAGCTGAAGCGTGGATGGTGCCAGTAGGCCAGGACGTGACGGTCGGCGTTGGCGGCGAGGTCGTCGCGTAGCCAGCGTCCCTGCGCGGATCCGGGTCCGCAACCACCCACCTCCCCGCAGTTGCTGTTGAGGACGACCGCGTGCCAGTGGGGGCCGAGGTCGTAGCTGTAGTACCCGGCGCCCCGCGGGCCGGCGGCGGCACCGAAGTACGCGAAGTACGCGGTGGCGGACCCGGTGCCGTAGTCGTGGTTGCCGGGCGCGGGGCGGGTGCGGTCGCGGTGGCGACCCCACGATGGGTCGTAGCAGCGGGCGAACTCGGTGGCGGTCCCCCGGTCGTAGACGTTGTCACCGAACGTGGCGACGGTGCCGTCGATCTGGTCGAGGAGCGCCGCGGTCGCCTCGTCGCCGGAGCTCCCACACGAGGCGATGTCGCCGGCGCCGACCAGGACCGCCGGGGGCTTCGGGGACTCGGTGACGGACGGTTCGGCGG
>JALYHG010000169.1 GCA_030776725.1 Actinomycetota bacterium | reverse complement strand
GCACGTATGTTCCACCGGACGTCGCTGTTATCGCAGTGGATGCGGCTCTGATCGGCAGCCGCGTCGCCAGCGGCTACCGGGCCTGGTTCCCCCACGCAGACATCATCGAGATCGGCCACTAAGCCGTTCGGAGCGATGAGCGTCGGCACTGTTCGGGTGCCGGCGATCCGCACGGTCGGCAGGCCGCGGACAGCCGAAACAATCTCCCACGCCCAGGGCAACCGACTGCGGTACTTCGCGCAGCGGCGGCCGCGGCGGACTGCGGCAGTCGCGCCAGAGGGCCGACGAGCATACTCCCGCATCGGCGTTTCGATCGCACCTCGCGCGTGTTCAATTCGTCGGCGTTCGAGTTGCGCGGGCCCTGGCGTGCTCACTACACGATCCGTGTCATGACGTGTATCCTTGAGGGCATGGCATCGCAGCGGTTGAATATCACCCTCGACGACGAACACGCCAGCAAGCTGGCACGCCTGGCGTCACGGGTCCACGTCAACGAGGGCACACTGGCACGATCGTTGCTCTCCTCAGCGATCGACGACGCCGACCCAGATCCTGACACGGTCGTCGCTGTGCTTGACGGCATCGACGGGGCGTGGGAACGCGCGCTGCTCGGTCGCCGCCAGGCAGCCGAAGGTGACGCGGTCGATCTCGACGACCTGTAGCCGGTGGCGCGAGTCGAATCAGCCGGGCGGCCGTCGAGGATCTCGATCGACTCATCGCTGTGCTCAGCTTGCCTGCGGACACGCGCGGCCGGGTCCGTCGCAGCCTCAGGCCCCTGACCGAGTTCCCACGCCTCGGCCCCGAACTGACCGGCCGCTGGCAAGGGACCCGGCTTCTGCTCGGCCCCTGGCGATGGATGGTGCTCGTCTACGAATACATCGAGGCCCAGGACAGGGTGGTCGTCCTCACCGTCCAAGACGCCCGATCGTCGTCAGCAGCAGCGCGCGAGTAGCCAACGGGACAACCGGACGTGGAGACCCGCCCGATCGGCGAGTGCGGAACCGCGCGTCCGATGCAACATCACGGACTACAGGCCGGGGCTGTACGCGTGGGGGAGCGTTCGGATTGGTGCGGGCATGTCGACCACCTCCTCGTGTCAACTCGGCGTGTCAGTTGACGGGGATGCGTCGGCGTTGCGCGGCTTCGGTCTTGGGTAGCCGGACGGTGAGCACACCGTCGGACAGCCGGGCGTCGACGGCGTCTTCGTCGATGTCGGTTGGCAGTAGGACCTCGTGCCGGTAGGTGCCTACCGTGCGGGTGCGGCGGCGCAGGATGCCGGTTCGTTCGCGTTCTTTGCGTCGGAGTTGACGATGAGTCGGCGGCCTTCGACTTGGATGTCGACGTCCTTCCTGTTCACGGGGGGCAGATCGACCTCGAGGATGAAGGCGTCGCCGGTCTCCTCGAGCAGATCCGCACTCTCTCGACGGCTCTGCAGCGTGCGTCAGCCGCCGGCCTCTTGATCGCCACCGACCAAGAGCAAGCTGTTCGTCGGCTGCCACCACCCGCATCGACGCTGCTCGGTGGTAGGAGCTGGCGCAACAGGAGATGTTGGTCTCGCGCGCGGCATCGCGAAGACAACCGGTGAAGAGCTGCTGGATCTCGGGATCAACCTCAACCTCGCTCCGGTAGCCGATGTCAACACGGTCACCGACAACCCTGCGATCGGTAATCGCTCCTTCGGCAACTCTCCCGAGGTCGTCTCGGAGATTGTGGCCGCACAGATCCGCGGCTACCACGACGCCGGTGTCGCTGCCACAGCGAAGCACTTCCCCGGTCACGGAGCAGCGACCGTCGACAGCCACTCGGAGTTACCGGTTATCGACGTCACCGAGGACGAGTGGAACCTCATGCATCTTCCGCCGTTCGTGGCTGCCATAGCCGCGGACGTAGACGCCATCATGACGGCCCACATCGTGGCACCGGCCTTGGACGGCGATGACCCCGCAACCATCGACCGTGACGTGGTAGCGGGTCTGTTGAGAGACCAACTCGCCTTCGACGGTGTCATCCTCACCGACTCGCTGTGGATGCGGGGTGTCCGTGGTGTGGCCGGGGACGTCGAGATCGCGCTCCGAGCGCTCGAAGCCGGCTGCGACGTTCTGCTCATGCCGCCGGATGCAAGAGGAACCATCCGCGGCATCGTGGACGCAGTCGACAGCGGGAGGCTCTCGGAAGAGCGGCTGGACGAGTCGATGCGACGAGTGTTGGCACTCAGGAGCCAGCTCGGAGCACTGAAGCAGTAGGCCAGCAACCGCCTCTCCACGACGCATCTTGCCACCCAACCGCACGCGCCGGGGCAGCACGTCGCGGTGCGGGTTACCGCGACGGGGTCTCGAGGTCCCCGGGCAGCAGCGCCCCCGCCTCGTCGACCGCACGACGGAGCGGGTCGGCGGTGCGAAGGGTGACGAGGTCCACCTCCAGACCGTCGGTGGTCGCGGCCGCGAGCGTCCAGCTCCGACTGTCGGGATCCCCCGACCGGTAGATACGCAGGCCGGTGATCCGGTCCCAGCCGAGTTCCTCGCCGTCGCACCCCCGACCCCACGAGACACCGGCGGAGGTCAAACGCACCCACCGGCGCCAGCGACCCCCGACGCCGACCGCGGCGGCGAACGCAACCGCGGCGGGCAGTGTCGCGACGGCGGCGATCGCCGCCCGGACGCCCACGTCGAGGGACCCCGCCGCGATAGGGGTGAGCACCACCGCGATGATCACGACGGCGACGACGGCCGTGTGCACCGCCTGCCGCATCGTCAACCGGCGCGGATGGGTGAGCAGGACCTCCCCCTCGCGCACCTGGACGCCGTTCCATGCCCACCCGGGCGAGCCCGGTAGACGCAGCGACGCGGGGGCGGCGGCGGCGCCGTCGCCGAGCGTGTCCTCGTCCACGGTGACCTGCGCGGGGACCAGGCGGAGCTCCCTCGCGGCGTTCACGAGGTGTTGGGGGACGAACCACCCGACAGCGTCCGCGGCCAGGACGTCGACCGGCTCGTCCTGATCTCGCATGGAGACGCGGAGCAGGTACGTCGGCCGTGACGCCTCCGGGTCCGCGCGACGGCGGATCCACGCGGGCGCCTGGCTCTGCAGGGACGGTGCGGACAGCGCCTCGATCTGCGCCCACGGCAGCGAGCGGGTCGTGCGGCCACCGCGTCCCTCCGAGATCCCGGAGGGATCGATGCGTACCCACCGTCCCAACCCGGTGACCGTCGCGTGCACCAGACCCACTCCCATCAGGGCGAGGAAGCCGCCGACGATCGTCCTCCGGTCCTCGGCGGTCAGGAGGACCGCGCCGGCCGCCGCCAGCGCGAGACCCACGAGACCCGACAGCAGGTTGTCCCAGTGACGGACCCGGTACGTGACCGTCCGCTGCGCACGGTCGACCCTGATCGCGCCGTGTTCGCGTAACTCGACGGCCCGGTCGCTCGACACCCGTTCCTCCTCCACACGGGGCACTCGAGGTGCGCCGGCGGGTGAGATGTATCGCTCCAGAGCCGGGTTGTCGACGTCGGTGCAGCTCGCTGCGCGCGGCGGTCGTCGTTGGTCAGGTCACGGACCCGCGGCCTTCTGCGACGTCATCGTCTGCCGCTCGCTGCGGTGGCGACTTACCTCCCCCGGTGCTGCGTCGACGCAGCTTCGGGGGACGCGACCGGCTGCTGGCCCGCTTCGAGTGGGGCGCGACCGTTCGGGTCGTCGCCTAGAGATTCGGTGTCGTGCTGGTCGTCGCCGCTGCGGTCACGAATGGACCTTATGCCTGCTCCGTGGCGGCGCGGCTCGTTGTCGTCCGGCTGGTCGTCGTCGGCTCCCTGGTCGTCATGGCATGGGCGATGCCGGCCACGATCACCACCACGGCGGAGGCCAGCGACAACCACGCCCAGATGTGGATGTCCGCGCTCTCCTCGAACGTGCCCGCGACCGCGGAGCTGTGGAACGGCGGGGCGATGATGCGGTAGGCGATCCGGGAGATGGCGATGAACCCGAAGAGGCCGATGAGCGCCCCGGCCGCACTGGGGCTGACGGGCGCCCGGCCACGGGCGGCGGATACCACGAGGAACAGCACCGCGACGCTCATCAGGAGCACGAGGCTGCCGGTGTGCGGCGTGGCGAGCCATCCGCTCCACGAGCGGCTGCCGCCGTCGCCGGAGAAGTTCGCGGTGTAGAAGTTGAAGATCGTGTAGCCGAACACGAACTGCCCGACCGCACCGAGCGCGGCCAGTCCCAGCCACGGGGTCATGCCGATCTGCCGGTCGGCGATCCAGGGGCGGGGCGGCGTCCGCGCGGCGGTGGCGCTCGCCGCGTGGATGATGCCGCCCACGACGGCCCCGATCGTGCCGACGAACCCGATCCACATGCCGGGCAGGATGGTCGCGTCGACGTTGGGTGAGAACCCGCAGTTGTAGGTGAGGCAGCCTTTGAAGGGCGGCACCAGCATGCGGTAGCCGGTGTGGAGCAGAGCGATCAGCCCGACCGCCGCGATCGCGCCGCCGACCCAGCGCCCCCGCACCGGCTGGCGGTTCGCGGCCGAAAGGCCCGTGAGCGAGACCGAGGTGAGCGCCGACGCCAGCAGCAGCGCCGACACGTGCGGCACGCCGAACCAGGCATCCTTGATGTTGTCCTCCCAGCTGTAGAAGTCCGAGCCGAGCGCCGTGAACTGCAGCACCGCCCCCGCCAGCGCGATCCAGAGGCCGATCGAGAGGCGTGACATACCGCGCTCGTCGACGGCGAGGTCGGGCCTGTGCGTCGCCGCATCCGTCATGGGGTGCGCCCCTCCTCCGGTTGGTTCTCTTCGAGTACCTGGAGCATCTGCTCGCCAGTAGACAACCTACGTTGCCGACGATACGCAGGCCAGATCCGTCGGAGTAGATGTGCGGCGCATCTAGCTGCGCGGTGCACCTACCGCGCCATCGCCTATCTTCGCTTCTCTGTCCGCACGACCGATGGCCGGAGGGGGCGGCGTGGCAGAGGAGGAGCGCGCCGCAGTCGACCGCCGTCCCGCCGCGCGGTTGGTGGATCTCGTGTCGTCGCCCCGTTTCCGCTTCGCGGTGCTGGTCGTGCTGCTCACGGGCGGCGGCACGGCGGTGTTGCTGATCGGCGGGCCCAGCCGCGCGGGGGTGCAGCGGTTCGTGGAGTCGGCAGGGGTGGCCGCGCCGCTGGTGTACGTCCTGGTCTACGCCGGTCTCACAGTGCTGCTGGTCCCCGGCGCGGTTCTGACCATCGCGGGGGGTGTGCTGTTCGGGACGGCGGCGGGGACGGCCCTCGCAGTGGTCGGGGCGTCGCTCGGCGCCGCCGCCGCCTTCGCGGCCGGCCGACGCCTCGGCCGCGAGCAGGTGGAACGGATGGCGGGCAAGCGCCTCGGATCCCTGGACCGGTGGCTGGAGCGGCGGGGGTTCCTCGCGGTCCTCTACCTGCGGCTCTTCCCCGTTGTGCCCTTCAACGCGCTGAACTACCTGGCAGGTGTCACAGGGTTGCGGACGCGTGATTACGTCTCGGCGACCGTGGTCGGCATCGTCCCCGGGGCGTTCGCCTACGCCGCGCTGGGGGGTTCGTTCGACGACCCCACCGCCCCGGAGTTCATCGCCGCCGTGAGCCTGCTCATCGTCCTGGTGATCGGCGGCCCGTTCATCAACCGTCTCCTCCGCCGGCGCGGCGCAGGCCCGCCCGAGCTCCCCGATGCGGGCCAGACAGAGGCGGCCAACGCAGACGCGACCGACACAGAGGCGACCGAAGACAGAGGGGCAAGCACGCGATGAACGGAACGTCGCTCCGACTGGTCGCGGCTGGACGTTGCATCCCGGTGGTCCTCGCCGCCGTTCTGCTCACCGCCTGCGGGGGAGGGGAACCGACGCCGACGGCGCCCGCCGCCGCCCCCACGCCCACCGCGACGACTGGTCGCGACTGGGAACGCACCCTGAAAGAGGCGGAAGGACAGACCGTGCGGTGGTGGCTCTTCGGCGGCGACGAGCGGGTCAACCGCTACATCGACGAGCACGTCGTGCCGGCCGCCCAGGAGCTGCGTGTCACGCTTCAGCGTGTGCCCGTCGACGACACCGCCGACGCCGTGCAGCGGGTGGTTGCCGAGAAGCGTGCCGGCAGGGACGAGGGTGGCAGCGTCGACCTCATCTGGATCAACGGCGAGAACTTCGCCCAGGGCAAGGAGGCCGGTCTGTGGCTCGAGGACTGGGCGCGTGACCTGCCGAACGCCCGCTACGTGGACTGGGACGACCCGATCATCGCCGAGGACTTCGGCGTGCCGGTCGACGGTCAGGAGTCACCGTGGAGCCGCGCCGCCTTCGTGTACGCCTACGACGAGGAACGCACCCCCGACCCGCCGCGGAGCTTCGAGGACCTCCTCGCGTACGCCCAGGAGAACCCCGGCCGCATCACCTACCCCGCACCGCCGGACTTCACGGGGTCGGCGTTCGTCCGCCACGCCGTCCAGG
>JALYHG010000168.1 GCA_030776725.1 Actinomycetota bacterium | reverse complement strand
GTCCAGGCAGGCACGGTGATCGGCCGGGTCGGAACGAGTGGGAACGCCGCCGGCACGGACCCGCACCTGCACTTCGAGATGCACGACTCTCAGGGGCCGGTCAACCCCTACCCCGTGCTGCTGGCTGTGTGCGCCGGCTGATCAGGCAGCGGCCACGCGCCGTGCAGCAGCGGGCTATCCCTCAAGGGTCTCCTCCTCCATGAGGGCCTGCCCGCCGGGGGACAGGATGGCACCGGCCACACCAGCGACGGTGACCACCCCACCGACGACGTGCACCACGGTGACGGGTTCGCCGAGGAACCACCACGCCCAGGTGGCGGCGAGCACCGGGATCGCCAGGCGCATCACCGGCGGGATGTTCGCCGGGACCCACCGCAACGGCCAGGTGCTGACCACGTGCCCGACCGTGCCGGGGCCGGCCGCCACGATGGCGGCGAACAGCAGGTCACGGACGGTGGCGGCGCCCACCTCTTCCCCGGCGACCACCACGTAGGTGGAGACGGTGAACGCCGCCAGCGTGATGACGCCGAACAGGAACGGCACCACGTCGAGGTGCTCCCGGCTGCCCTTGGACGCCAGGAAGAAGATGGCGAAGACGACCACGTTCCCCACGGCCAGCGCCATCCCGGTGGGGCTGCCGTCCGGCCCGGTGGAAGCTGCCAGCACCACGGCCGCCGTGCCCGCCATCGCCACGAGCGACCACAGCCGGAACGACGGCCCGGGACGTTCCTGGAAGACGGGGACCGCCAGGATCCCGGTGACGATCGGCGCCAGGGTGTTGATCAGCGTCACGTCGACGACCGACGTGGCCTTGATGGCCGAGAAGAACAGCAGCTGGTGAGCACCGAACGCCAACCCCGCCCCCACCGACCAACGCCACGCCCGGATCCTCGGGCGCCGACCGGAGATGCGCATGTGCGCCAACGTGGTGACGCCGAGGACCACCACGCCGAACCACAGCCGCCAGAACGAGAACGCCGGACCCGACACCGACGAGGCCTGCACCAGCACGGGTCCGGTGCTGTACAACAGCACGCCGCAGGCGATCGGGACCAGGGGATGGCGCCGACCGAACCGTCGCAGCTGCTCCGCGCGGGCGGGCACCCGCTCAGTCGGCCAGCCGGGGCAGCACCTCCCCGGCGAAGCGGCGCATCGCGTCGACGGTGACGTCCGGGTGGAGGCCGAAGCGGAGCACGAACCCATCGGCGCCGGCTTCGAGCCGTTGCCGCAGCTGATCGGCCACGGCGGCGGGTGGACCCGCGACCGGCGCCCCGTCCCCGTCGAGCGCGACCGAGTAGCGCGGAACGATCGGTAGGTCGCCGAGCTCCTCACGACCGCGGCGCACCGTATCCGGGTCGGGGCTGGTGGGATGCCAGGCATCTCCGCGCGCAGCGGCGCGGCGGCGGGCTGCGGCCGAGTTCCCACCGATCCACACCGGTGGAGGCGGGTCAGGCAGCGGCGCGAAGCGGACGTCGTCGAAGGACCAGCGGCTGCCCGAGAAGCGTTCGGCACCGTTCCACAGGGCGCGGATCACGTCCAGCGCTTCGTCGGCGCGGTCGCCTCGATCGTCGAAGCGGTGGCCGAGGAAGGAGAACTCACGCTCGTACCACCCGACTCCGACGGCGAGCCGCACACGACCGCCCGATAGTTGCTGCAGGCTCGCGACCTCCTTGGCGACCTCGACCGGGTTGTGCAGCGGCAGGATCAGGATCGAGGTCCCAAGAGCGACGTCGGCGACCTGCCCCGCCACCCACCCCAGCGTCGTGAGCGGGTCGAAGACCTGGGTGTAGCGGTCGGGGACCTCGGGACCGACCAGGAGATGCTCGCTGGCCCAAACCGACCCGAAGCCGAGCTCGGCGGCGGCGCGCGCCACCGTCAGGACCCCCTCCGGCGACGCGTGCGCGCCGTAGGTCGGCAGGACGATCCCGATCTCGACCGCCACCCGGCTGCTCCGTCTCCCGGCGCGTGCAGTGTTTCGGTCCGCACGGTACGCCGGCGAACGCCCCGGACGCGCGAACGTCCCCTCCCGGCGGACGAGACGGCACGGGCGCAGCCGTACGCTGGCCGTGTGGTGGCCCGCGCGACCCTCCGGTTCTACGCCGACCTCCGTGACCTGGCGTTCGACGCCGACCGCAACGGCGAGGTCGATGTCCCCGTCGAACGTCCCCGTTCCGTCAAGGACGCGATCGAGTCCTGCGGCGTCCCGCACACCGAGGTCGATCTGGTCCTCGTGAACGGCGAGAGCGTCGGTTTCGCGCATCGCATCGCGGGAGGCGACCGCGTCAGCGTGTACCCGCCGTTCGCGTCGCTGGAGGTGGACGACGTGTCCCGGGTCCGCCCCGATGCTCTCGAGCCCCGCTTCGTGCTCGACGCTCACCTGGGTCGGCTGGCGCAGCGGCTCCGGCTGCTGGGGTTCGACGCGGCGTACCGCAACGACCTCGACGATCGGGCGCTGGCGTCGATCTCGGCCGAGGAGCGACGGTGGCTGCTGACGCGCGACCGTGGGTTGCTGATGCGCAACCGGGTCCGCCACGGCTACCTGATCCGCTCCACCGACCCGCGTCAGCAAGCCGTCGAGGTCGTGCGCCGTTTCCAGCTGGCGGGCAAGGTCACGCCGTTCAGTCGCTGCCTGGCCTGCAACGGCCTCCTCGAGCCCGTCCCCAAAGCGGAGGTCTCGGACCAGCTCCAACCAGGCACCCGCAAGGACCACGACACGTTCGTGCGTTGCGGCGACTGCGGACAGGTGTTCTGGGGCGGATCGCATCTGGACTCGCTCGAAGAGTTCATCCACGAGGCTCTGCAGGGCTGAGCGTGGACGGCTTCCAGACCTGGACCGCGAGGCCGCCTGACGCTGCCCCACCGGAACGTCGGCGGGTCACGGTCGCTGCCGTCCTTGTCGTGGCGGGACTGGCCGTGGCAGGCGGGGTCGCGGCGCGTGGCCTGTGGCCGCAGGCCCGCCAGTGGGCCAGTCAACCGACGGCCGGTGACGGTGCTGTGGCCGGCGACGACCGACCCAACGGCGACGACGGCAGCGACCGGCAAGGGTCGGTGTGGGTCTGCCCGGTGGTCGGGACGGTGTCGTTCGTCGACGACTTCGGGGTGAGGAAGCCCGACGGCCGCCGCCACCGTGGCATCGACCTGTACGCCTACCGCGGAACGGCGGTGGCGGCCAGCGTCCCCGGGCGCGTTGACCACGTCGAGGGTGGCCGCGGCGGGCTGCAGTACGTCCTGCACGGTGACGACGGCGTCCGGTACGTCGGGGCGCACCTGGGGCGACGCGGGGAGCATGGCCGGGTCGAAGCCGGAACGGTCGTGGGGTACGTCGGCACGAGCGGGAACGCTGTCGGGAGCCGCCCGCACCTGCACTTCGAGATGCTGACGCCCGAAGGAGCGATCAACCCGTTCGCGTGGCTCGATGAGCACTGCCGCTGATGGTGTGTGACCGTCGCGAGCCCGGACACTGACGAGGCGTCGACGCCGACCGGACGTAGCATCGCCCCGATCGGAACGAGGAGCGCGCGTGGCGGCGGTCGTCCAAGCGGAAGGGATCCGCCGGACCTTCGGCGCCACCGTCGCGCTCGATTCCGTCGACCTCGAGGTGCCGCAGGGAACGGTCGTGGCCCTGCTGGGTCCCAACGGTGCGGGCAAGACCACGTTCGTGCGGATCCTCGCGACGTTGCTGCTCCCCGACAGCGGACGCGCCCAGGTGTTCGGACACGACGTCGTGACCCAAGCCCCGGCCGTTCGCCGCCGCATCGCTCTGACCGGACAGTTCGCCGCGGTCGACGAGTTGCTGACCGGCCGCGAGAACCTGCGCATGTTCGCCCGCCTGTTCCACCTCGACCGGATGCAGGCATCTGCACGCGCCGACGCGCTCCTCGGACGCTTCGGACTCACTGACGCCGGGGATCGCCCGGTGCGGACGTACTCGGGTGGGATGCGTCGCCGGCTCGACCTGGCGTCGAGCCTGGTCACCCAGGCGCAGCTGCTGTTCCTCGACGAACCGACCACCGGCCTGGATCCGCGCAGTCGCCGCCAGATGTGGCAGGTGATCCGCGACCTGGTGGGCGACGGCGTCACGTTGCTGCTCACCACCCAGAACCTCGAGGAAGCGGACGAGCTCGCCGACCGCATCGTCGTCATGGACCGGGGACGCATCATCGCAGAGGGCACCGGCGACGAGCTGAAGGACCACGTCGGCGGACAGGTGGTCCTCGTCCGGCTGCAGCACCCATCCGACCGCGACCGTGCGGTGCGTGCGCTGGCCCCCGTCGGCTGTGAGCCGCGCCACGAACGGCGCGCCGACGTGCTGGTCCTGCCGGTGCACCACGACGGCGTCGGTCTCGTCGCGGACGTCGCCCGGGCCCTGCACGATGCGGACATCGCGGTGCTCGACCTTGCGCTGCGCCGCCCGACGCTTGACGACGTGTTCCTGGAACTGACCGGCCGTCGCGCCGTCGAGGAACCGACCGCCGCATGAGCACCGCGACGGACACGACGAGGATCCGCTCCGACCGGTCCGAACAGCTGCGTTGGGCGCTGCACGACAGCCTCGTGGTGGCCGCCCGCAACCTGCGCCACTTCGTCCGCCAACCCCGGCTGGTCGTGTTCTCCACGATCCAACCGGTGATGTTCGTGCTGCTGTTCGCCTACGTCTTCGGTGGAGCGATCGGCGGGGCGCTGCCGCCCGGCGTGTCGTACGTCGATTTCCTGCTGCCAGGGATCTTCGTGCAGTCGGCCGCGTTCCGCTCCACGCAGACCTCGGTCGGGCTCGCCGAGGACCTCGAGCGCGGTGTGATCGACAGGTTCCGGTCGATGCCGATGGCGCGGTCGGCGGTCCTGGCCGGGCGGACGCTCGCCGATCTGGTTCGCAGCCTGTTCGTCATCGTCTTGATGGTGGCGGTCGGGTACACGATCGGGTTCCGGTTCCAGGTCGGGGTTGCTGCGGCGCTGGGCGCGATCGGTGTCGTGGCGCTGTTCGGCTTCGCGGTCAGCTGGATCTTCGCCTGGCTTGCCCTGATCGTGCCAGGCGCCGAGGCGGCCCAGTCGGCCAGCTTCGTCGCGATCTTCCCGCTGGTGTTCGCGAGCTCCGTGTTCGTCCCGATCACGACCTTCCCCGGGTGGCTGCGAGCGTTCGCCAACGTCAGCCCGGTGACGTTCGCGGCGGACGCGGCGCGTGCCCTGTCCATCGGGGAGTCGTCGATCACCAGGCCGGTCACCAACGCCCTGCTGGGCACGGTCGCGTGGGCGGGACTGTTCCTGGCGGTCTTCGTGCCGCTGGCCGTCCGCCGTTACCGACGCTTGACCTGAGTCTGGATGCGACGTCGCCGAGGCGCCGGCGCGCGCACGCAGCGCAACACCGCCGGGCTACTCCAGGTCGCCGAGGTACGCCCGTTGCATCTGACGGTTGTTCAGCAGGCCCTCGGCGGTATCGGCCAGGACGATCTCGCCGGTCTGTAGCACGTACCCGCGGTCGGCGATCGACAACGCCATATTGGCGTTCTGTTCGACCATGAACACCGTCGTCCCGGCCTCGTTGATCCGCTCGATGATCTCGAAGTTCTGCGCCACGAGGACCGGCGCCAGGCCCATCGATGGCTCGTCCATCAGCAGGACCTTCGGCCGTGACATCAGCGCCCGTCCGACCGCCACCATCTGCTGCTCACCGCCCGACAGGGTCCCCGCACGCTGGTTCAGGCGCTGCTTGACGCGGGGGAACAGCGTCAACACGTTCTCGAGGTCTTCCTCGACCGCGTCACGGTCGCGGCGGAGGTAGCTGCCCATCTCGAGGTTCTCGCGGACGGTCATCCGCTTGAACAGCCGGCGGTTCTCGGGGACCATCGAGACGCCCTTGCGGACCAACTGCTGGGTGGGCAGGCCGTTGACCCGCTCACCGGCGAGGATCACGTCCCCCGCGGTGGGTTCCAGGTAGCCCAGCACCGTCTTCAACGTGGTGGTCTTCCCGCTGGCGTTCCCGCCGAGCAAGCAGACGATCTCCCCCTCGTGGATGACGAGCGTGACGTCGCGCAGCACCTGGATCACGCCGTAGTGCGCGTCGACGTGGCGCAGCTCGAGCACCGGACGTGGGCCACCCGAGGCGCTGCTGTCTCCCGGCACGCTCATCCTTGCTCCCCTGCCGAGCTGCCGGCGCTGTCGCCCGCGCGGTGATCGGATCCACGATCTGCGAGCGCCTTGGTGCCGAGGTAGGCCTCGATCACCCGTTCGTCGTTGGCGACCTCGTGGTAGGTGCCCTCGGTGATCTTCCGCCCGTGGTCGAGCACGACCACGCGATCCGACACCCCCCGCACCACCCGCATGTCATGCTCGATCAGACACACGGTGTAGCCGCGTTCGTCTCGGAGCTTCCCGATCAGGTCGGTCAGCTCGGCCGTCTCGCGTGGGTTCATCCCGGCGGTGGGTTCGTCGAGCAGGAGCATCCTGGCGCCGGTGCCCATCGCACGGGCGATCTCCAGCCGCCGACGGTTGGCGTACGACAGCACCATCGCTGGCTGGTCGTAGCGGTACCCGACGAGGCGGGTCCCGAAGAAACCGAGGATGCCCTCGGCGTTGCGACGGACCTCCTCCTCCTCCTGGCGGAAGCGGGGCGTGCGCAGGACCGCCGAGAAGATCCCCGACCGGGTGCGGCAGTGCTGGGCCACCATCACGTTCTCACGCACCGTCATGTTGGCGAACAACCGGACGTTCTGGAACGTGCGAGCGACGCCCAAGCGCGTGATCTCGTTGGGCCGGAGGCCGACCAGGCTGTGATCGTCGAAGACGATGTCTCCGGCATCGGGTCGGATCATCCCGCTCACCAGGTTGAACAGCGTCGTCTTCCCGGCGCCGTTCGGCCCGATCACGCTGACGATCTCCCCCTCGTCGACGTGGAAGCTCAAGCCGTCGATCGCCTTCAGCCCGCCGAAGGCCTTGGTCAGCTCCACCGTCTCCAGCAGCGCCATCAGGTCAACCCGGCGTCGGGGCTTCGCTCCGGGGATGCAGGCGCCTCGCGCCCCTCGTGCTCCTGCTGGCGACTGATCCACGCGTCCTGCATCAGCTCGTCCTGATGGAGCTCACGCGCTCTGCGCTTGCTGGGGATCAGACCCTCGGGGCGGTTCACCATCATGAAGATCAGCAACGCCCCGTACAGCAGGAACTGGTACGCCTCGAACTCGCGCAGGAGCTGCGGGGCGCCGACCAGGACCAGCGCGCCCACCGCGACGCCGGGCAGGCTGCCCATGCCACCGACGATGATGATCACCAGGACGATGATCGACACCACGATGTTGAAGCTGTTCGGGAACACCGACCCGATCTTGGACGCGAACAGCGCACCACCGAAGCTGGCCAGCACCGCCCCGACGATGAACGCCGACAGCTTGGCGGACGCGATGTTGATCCCGAGGACCTCGGCGACCGATTCGTCCTCACGCATCGCCATCCAGGCACGACCGATGCGTGACTCACGCAGGGCCCACGACACGTACGCAGCGATGATCGCGAAGAACGCGATCGCGTAGAAGAACTGCGGCGGTGTGCGCAGCACGATCGGCCCCACGGACACCGGCGGGACGCGTGTGATGCCCTGCGCGCCCCCGAAGACGGGCTTGAGCCAGTCCGACAGGAACAGGATCCGCGCGATCTCCCCGAACCCCAAGGTGACGATCGCGAGGTAGTCGCCCCGCATGCGCAACACCGGCGTGCCCACGATGATCCCCGCCATCGCCGCCGCCAGGACGACGGACGGCAACGCCAGCCAGATGGTCAGCTCGGGACTCCACCGTGGCGACCCGGGGGAGGTCAGGACCGCGGCGGTGTACGCACCCACCGCGAAGAACGCGACGTACCCAAGGTCGAGCAGGCCGGCGTACCCCACGACGATGTTCAGGCCGAGCGCCATCAACAGGTAGATCCCCACCAGGTCGAGGATCTCGCTGAGGAACGGCCCCAGCACCTGCGGCAGCAGTCCCACCACCACGACACCGACGGCGAGCGCCACCGCACCGTAGGTCCGCCGCTGGCGCGCCGGCATCGCCTCGAACCGCTCCCGGACGGTGGTGCGTCGCGTCTCGATCACGGCGTAGAAGGCGAAGAAGCTGACTGCGACGATGGCGGCGCCCCAACCGGACAGGCCGCCGCCGCGCGCGTACAGCATGTCGGCCACCGCCCCCAGGCCGGTCCCGCGCAGCAGCGGCCCGATCAGGTCCCGGAGCAGCCCGAACGTGACCACCCACAGCAGCGTCGCCAGCAGCGGCCGCCGCCACCGCTGTGGGATGACGTGGACCGCACCGCCAGCGGCCCCCGCGACCGCCGAACCGGCCAGGAGCAGGGCCGCCCCGCCCGTCACGCCCCGGCCGAACGTGAGCTGGTCGACCATCTGCGGGCTCAAGTTGATGAACATACGCCTCAGGTCGAGCGCGTCGACCACGGCCAGGAACGCCGTCAGGACGAGCGCCGTCGCCACCCCGGTCACCAGCCCCGCCAGGACGTTGCGTGGGCCCCGGCGTGCTGGCGCGTACCCCTCGAGCTGTGGGGGCGGTTTCCCGGCCACGTAGCCGTACGTCAGCGGCACAAGGACCATCAGCAGGTAGCCGAGCGTCACCACGCCGGCGATCCTGCGGCCGGCGAAGCTGGCCACCATGCCGACCGCCGGGACGTAGACCGCGGTTACCCCCGAGATCAGGCCCCACCGCACCGCGCGCCGCAGGTCGATGTCGCGGCGCTGCTGCTCGCGCTCGACGGCAGGACCGGCTTCCCGGGCGGGGGTGCGCAGGGTCCGCGCCATCTACGCCCGCTCCTCCGCCAACCGCTCGCCCAGGACACCGCTGGGACGGAAGATCAGCACCATGACCAACGCGGTGAACGCCACCACGTCCTTGAGCTGGTGGGCCGAGGGGATCCCCAGGCCGGTCAGGACCATGCTGGGGCCCAACGCCTCGAAGACCCCCAACAGCAGCCCACCGATCATGGCGCCCACGATGTTGCCGATCCCTCCCAGGACCGCGGCGGTGAACGCCTTGATGCCGGGGAGGAACCCCGTGAAGAAGAACACCGACCGGAACACCAGCGCCCACAGCAGGCCGGCCGCACCCGCCATGGCGCCGCCTACCGCGAACGTGGTGACGATGGTGCGGTCGACGTCGACCCCCATCAGCGCGGCGATCTCCTTGTCCTCGGCCACCGCCCGCATCGCCCGCCCCGTCTTGGTGCGCTCCACGAACTGGTACAGACCGAGCATCATCGCGAACGCCGCCACGATCGTCAGCGCCTGGGTCTTGACCACTCCGACGCCGAGGAGGCTGACCTGGCCCTGGAGGACGTCGACCGACGGGTAGGTCTTGATCCCCGGCCCGAACAACCCCCGGAACGTGTACTGCAGGAAGAACGACGCGCCGATCGACGTGATCAGCGGGATCAGGCGGGGCGCGCCCCGCAGCGGCCGGTAGGCCACCCGCTCGAGGAGCACCGCCACGAAGGTCGACACCGCCATCGACACCGCCAGGACGATCAGGAGCGACAGCACCGGCTGGCTGTTCCACACACCGTGGCGCGCGAGCGCGTCCGCGGCGACGAAGCCGACCATCGCCCCGCTCATGAAGACCTCGCCGTGCGCGAAGTTGATGAACCCGAGCACGCCGTAGACCATCGTGTAGCCCAAAGCGATCAGCGCGTAGACCGACCCCTGAGCGATCCCGGCCAGCACCAGACCGCGCCACTGGACGACGGTGAGCCGCCCGCCGGTCAGACTGAAGTACGCGCCCCAGATCACCACGATCACCGCGGCGATCCGCACCAGCCAAAGGACGACGGTGACGAAGTCGATACGGCGCGCCGACCAACGCGATGGGCGGTTCAGCACGGTGGACACGGACGGGAGGTTAGTGGGACCGGGCCGGCCGCCGCGTCGGAGGCCGGCCCGGACCCGTGCGTCTACCGCCGCTCGGGGACGGTGGCCTTCACCTCCGGCGAGGACGTGAACACCACGTTGCTGATCGTCCCGAAGATGCCCACCGACGGGTCGGTGTTGTGGTACACGCCGATGCGCGGCGAGGCGCAGTCACCGAAGACGTTGCAGGTGATCCGCCCGGTGAGCCCGTCGTAGTCCCTGGTGGCGTACAGCGCGTCGCGGAGCGCCTGCTTGTCGATCGTCAGTGTGTCGCCGTCCTGCTCGGCGACCTCCTCGATCTTGTCGAGCAGGAGGTTGGTGGCGTCGTAGGCGTGGGCGTGGAAGGACTGGATCGGCTTCTCGCCGAACTCGCTCTCGTACATCTCGACGAAGTCGTCGTACTGGCCGGACTCGCTCCGGGCCGGGCCCGAGAAGTACATCCCTTCGCTCTCCTTGATGGTGACGAACGTGTCGGACAGCAACGCATCCGCGCCCATGAACGTCACGTCATCGAGTTCCGGGTACTCCGTCGCCTGCTGGACGATGAAGTCCGCTTCCGGCTGGAAGATCGGGAAGAAGAAGATGTCGGGCTTCTCGGCGACGACCTCGGTGAGCACCGGTCGCATGTCCGTGTCGCCCTTGTTGATCGCGGTGGCTAGCACCACCTCACCGCCGAACTCCTGGAAGAACCGGCCGAACTCGGTCGCCAGCCCCTCGGTGTAGGGGTCGCCGTCGTGGACGGTCGCCGCCGTCCTGGCGCCCAGCTCCTCGTATGCGAACTGCGCCGCGCCGTGGCCCTGGAACTCGTCGTTGTGGGACGTGCGGTAGTACCCCTCCGAGAAGTTCTCCGCCTGCTCGAGCGTCCCCTCCTCCAGGTAGCCCCTCGCGGTCAGCGACGGAGAGGTGTTCGAGCCGGAGATCAGCACGCCGCCCGCCTGGGAGATGATCTGGGAGGCGGGGACCGCTGCGTCCGAGCAGCTCGTCCCGATCGTCCCGATGATCTGGGGATCCGAGACGATCTTCTGGGCGCCGGTCTGACCGCCCTCGTTCGAGCAGGCCTCGTCCTCGACCTGGAGCTCGATCGCGTGGCCCAGCAGCCGGCCCTCCCGCCGATCGATCGCGATCTTGGAGGCACGGACCTGGTCCTCACCGAGGTTGGCGTTGTCACCCGAGATCGCCTGGAGCGTCGCGATCTTGACCGGCTCGCCGGCCCGGATCGTGATCGTGCCCAGGCCGGCCCCCTGGTCCGTCGGGGTGGTCGTGGTGGTCGGGGTGGTCTGGACCTCGCCGTCCCCGCCACCGCACGCGACCGCCAACAGCATCATCGCCAAGGCGAGCCCCAACCAGCCCGACGCCTTCCGGTCCCGCATGTCGTCGCCTCCTCCGAGGGTCACGGTGGTCACGACAGACCGCCGGACGATCGATACTACAACGGTCGGAGCGCGCCCGGAAGTACCGCCGCACGGCGGGGGTGCGGCTGCGTGCAGCGGCACCCCGGTGCTGGCGACCATTCACCGCCCCGAGTCGGGTGACGGCGCGGACGTCGAGCGAATAGCGTCGGTGACGACGACAACGCGAGGAGACGGGAACCCCATGGCGGAGCTGATGCGAGCGGTCGTGGCCCAGCAGACGGGCGACGCGGAGGTCCTGGCCGTCGACGAGGTCTCGAAGCCCACCCCCGGACCCGGTGAGGTGCTGATCCGGAACCACGCGGCCGGGATCAACCCGGTGGACTGGAAGACCCGGCGGGGCGGTGGTGTGGCCGAGCAGGTCGGCGAGCCGCCGTGGATCCTCGGGTGGGACGTCGCCGGTGTCGTCGAGGCGGTCGGGCCGGACGTGGCGGAGTTCGCGACCGGCGACGCCGTGTTCGGGATGGTCCGCTTCCCTCAACTCGGCCGGGCGTACGCCGAGCACGTCGCCGCCCCCGCCGAGCACCTCGCCTCCAAACCCGCCAGCATCAGCGCCGTCGAAGCCGGGGCGCTCCCGCTGGTCGCACTGACCGCGTGGCAGGCGCTGTTCGATCACGCTGGACTGCAACCGGGCGCGACGGTGCTGATCCACGCCGCTGCCGGGGGCGTCGGCCACGTCGCCGTCCAGCTGGCCAAGTGGAAGGACGCGCGGGTGATCGGGACCTCGTCGCGCCACGCTGACTTCCTGCGGTCCCTGGGGGTCGATGAGGTGATCGACTACACGAGCACGGACTTCGCCGAAGCCGTCGACGACGTCGACGTGGTGATCGACCCGATCGGAGGCGACACCCTGGTCCGTTCGCTCGATGTGCTCGTGCCCGAAGGGGTGCTGGTGCGGTTGTCCAGCCTGAGTGACGAGGAACGGCAACTGGCCGATGAGCGGGGCGTGCGGGCCACCGGCATGCTGGTCGAACCGGACGGCGAGCAGCTGGCCACGATCGCCGCGCTCCTCGACGAGGGCGTGCTCGAACCGCGCGTGCAGGGCACCTACCGCCTGGATGAAGCCGCCGACGCGCACCGGGTCAGCGAGGACGGCCACGTGTGCGGGAAGCTGGTCCTGCACGTCCCCGGGTCGCAGCGCTAGGCGGTACCCGACGACCGCGGCTCACCTCACCGCGGCGTGCAGGTCGCGGGGACGTCGCGCGTCACCGGCATACTCCTCCCCCTGGCGGGAGGGCACCGTGCTGCACATCCACCGCGCCGAACGTGCGGACCGGCTGGTCGACGCTCTGGCCGGCGTGATCGCCACGTCGTTGCCGGACCCGATGACGCCGGAGGTCGTGGCGGTCCCATCGCGCGGGATCGAACGGTGGCTGGCGCAGGAGCTGTCGACCCGGCTGGGAACCACGGTGGGGCGGCGCGACGGTGTCTGCGCCAACGTCGCGTTCCCGTTCCCCAGCCGTGTGATGGGCCAGGCACTTGCCGCCGCCGGGGATCTGCGCCCCGACGAGGACCCGTGGTCTCCCAACCGGCTGGTGTGGCCCCTGCTCGAGACGGTCGACGTCCACCTGCACGACGCCTGGCTCACCCCGATCCGCGCCCACCTGAGTGCGGCGACCGGCGATGACGCCAGCCCGGCGCCGGCGCGCCGGTACACGGCGGTCCGTCACGTCGCCGACCTGTACGACCGCTACGGCGTGCACCGCCCGGAGATGGTCCGCGCCTGGGCGTCCGGACGTGACGTGGACGACTGCAACGCGGCGCTGGATGCAGCCGCCCGCTGGCAGCCGCGGCTGTGGCGCTGCGTCCGTGAACGGCTCGGTGTGCCCAGTCCCGCGGAGCGGCTCGACGACGCCGTCCGCCAGCTCCGCGACGGCCTGGACGTCCCCGACCTCCCGCCGCGGCTGTCGCTGTTCGGGCTCACCGCGCTCCCGGCGAGCTACGCCGCGCTCCTGGGTTCCCTGGCCGCGACCCGCGACGTCCACCTGTTCCTCCTGCACCCCTCCCCGGTCCTGTGGAGCCGGGTCGCGGCCGACGTCGCCCAGGCGCCGCCCGGCGCCCGCCGCCGTGTCGATGACCCCACCCGCGACCTGCCCGGCAACCCGTTGCTGGCGTCCTGGGGGCGCGACGCCCGTGAGCTGCAGCTGGTCGTCACCGGGGCGGCTGGAGCGCACACCGACGACCACCACGCCGTCGACGATCGGCCTGCCAGCCTCCTGGCGCGCATCCAGGCCGAGGTCCGTGCCGACCGGCTGCCGCCCGGAGCGCCGGCCACCGGCCACGACGACCTCCGTCCGGTCCACGACCCCCGCGACCGCTCCGTCCAGGTGCACGCCTGCCACGGCCGCACCCGCCAGGTCGAGGTGCTCCGCGACGCGATCCTCCACCTGCTGGCCGACGACCCGACGCTGGAACCGCGCGACATCATCGTCGCGTGCCCCGATATCGAGACCTTCGCTCCGATCGTGCACGCGGTGTTCGGAGCGCGGGCCGTGACCGACACCGGCCCCGCCGGCGACCTGCCCGACCTGAGGGTGCGTCTGGCCGACCGCTCGATCCGCCAGAGCAACCCGGTGATGCGTGTCGTCGCCGAGCTGCTGGAGGTGGCCCAAGGGCGGCTCACGGCCTCACAGGTGCTGGACCTGGCGTCCCGCGAGCCGGTCCGTCGCCGCTTGGGCTTCGACGACGGCGATCTGCAGCAGCTCGAGACGTGGGTCGCGGATGCGCGCATCCGTTGGGGGCTCGACGGCGACCACCGGGCCAGCTTCGGCCTGCACGACGTGACGGCGAACACGTGGCGGGCCGGTCTCGACCGCCTCCTGCTGGGTGTCACCATGGCCGACGAGGACCAGCGGCTGGTGGGCGCCACCGTCCCGCTCGACGACGTCGAGGCATCCCAGGTCGACCTCGCCGGCCGGTTCGCCGAGTTC
>JALYHG010000167.1 GCA_030776725.1 Actinomycetota bacterium | reverse complement strand
GGCCCACGCAGCGCCGGCGGCGTGTGGCTGCGGACCTGCTCTGCCTGGTGGTCAGCCGCGGTCCCCGCAGGGTCGGCCGCGGGTCCGTTCCCGCCGGTGCGCCACTGCACGGTACGCACGATCACGCCTGGACCGAAGGTCGCGTCGTCGCCCGCGTCGGTCCCGGCGAGCCCGAAGGCGATCACGCGGCCAGCGTGCGACAGCGCGCCTGCGTACACGCTCGCCCCGCCGCTGTGCTCGTGGCCGCTCGGCGCGACCGACGCGCGCACAGTCCGGCTGGTCTCGAGGTCGTGGACGAACACGTCGACGGCGCCGTTGCGGTCGCCGTCGACGAGGTTGGTCGCTCGGGAGGCGAACGCGACGTAGCGACCGTCGGGGGACAGGGCCGGTTCACCCTGCCCACTGTCACCGTTACCCGGCGTCGCATCCGGGGCGCGCGACACGAGCACGGTCCGGCCGTCGGCGACGTCGCGGACGAACACGTCGACGGCGCCGTTGTCATCGCCGTCGACGAGGTCAGAGGCCAGCGACGCGAACGCCACGCGCCGGCCGTCGGCGGACATCGCCACACCGCCGCGGACGTCCGCGCAGCGGCCGGGGATCGCGGTGCTGGTGGTCCTCGTGGCGCGGTCACGGACGTAGAGGTTGCGTCCGACGCAGGTCGGAGCGTCGGGGACCAGGTTGGTCGCGTTGGAGCTGAAGGCCACGAAGCGGCCATCCGCCGAGATCGCCGGTGCGCGGCTGTCGAGGTCGCCGGCGATGCCGTGCGCCGACACCGAGATCAGCTCGGTGGTCCCCGTCCGCCGATCGTGGACGAACACGTCGTCGAGCCCGTTGGCGTCGCTGTCGACGAGGTTGCCCAGGTCGGACGTGAACGCGACGAAGCGACCGTCGGCGGAGATGTCGCCGACCACGCTGCCGTTGCACGTCATGCCGAGCGCGCATCTCGGCTCGATGCCGCCGCGACCGACGGAGACCCGCGCCGTTCGTCCCACCCGACGATCACGGACGAACACATCGGCGACGCCGTTGGTGTCACCGGCGACCAGGTTGCTGGCGTGGGAGCTGAACGCCACGACGCCGGCGTCGGCGGACGACACCGGCCCAGCGGCGTCACGGGTCGGCTCGCCGTTGGCTGGCGTGCCGGAGTCGGACACGTCCATGCGCTGGGCGATCCCGCCGGGGCGATCGACGGCGTGGACCCCCGCAGCGGTGGTGAACACGACCGTCGCGGCGTCGGCCGACAGCGACGCCGAACCAGCGCTTGGGTCGCCGACGCGCTCGACCGCCTCGGCTCCGGCCGCAGGGGTCGACAGCGCCGCGACGCACCCGAGGGCCACGCCGGCCATGGCGATGCGCCGCACCGGGCGCCACACCGGGCGCCACCGCGGGCGCCACCGCGGGCGCTTGACGTCGTGAGCCTGCGGCGGCAACGCGTCCCCTCTGAGCGGTGGTGGCACATCTTGCCGTCTGGGCGCCCCAAGAGGGAAGCGCGGTGATCACCACATCCGGAGGTTGTCCCCAGCCGGAACGCGGCGTGTGGTCCGCGGCAACGCGGTGGGCCGTAGCGTCGCCGCATGCGCCAACGTCCCAACCAGCGGCTGGGCACGGCCGGTGAGGACCTCGCCGCCGCGTACCTGCGTGAACGCGGCTACCGCATCGCGGCCCGGAACTGGAGGCCGCACGGCGTCCAGCTGCGCGGGGAGGTCGACATCGTCGCCGTCCGCGGTGACGTGCTCGCGTTCGTGGAGGTCAAGACCCGCCGTGGGGAACGCTTCGGGGGGCCGCTCGAGGCGGTGACGTGGCGGAAGCAGGCCCGGATCCGGGCGCTGGCGACCGCCTACCTGCAACAGGCGGGAGCCGGGCGCTGGGTGGTGCGCTTCGACGTGATCGGCGTCGTGACACGCGCCGCGCAGGCGCCCACCGTCGTGCACGTCCCGGCGGCGTTCTGATGGCGCTGGCGATCACCGGCGCGGTGGCCCTCGCCGGCCTGGAGGGCCGTCCGGTGCGGGTGGAGTGTTCCACGGGATCGGGGTTGCCACAGCTCCGGCTGGTCGGTCTCCCCGACACGGCCGTGCGTGAGGCCGGCGACCGCGTGCGCGCCGCCATCCAGCGCAGCGACCTCGCCTGGCCATCGGGCCGGGTGGTGGTCAACCTCGCCCCGGCGGCGCTCCCCAAGACCGGTGCCGGGTTCGACCTGCCGATCGCCCTGGCGGTGCTGGGCGCGACCGACCAGGTGCCACTCGACGCGCTGTCAGGCGTCTACGCCCACGGCGAGCTCGGCCTCGACGGACGGACCCGGCCGGTCCCGGGGGTCCTCCCGGTCGCGGTCGCCGCGCGGCGGGCCGGCTGTGACCGGCTGGTCGTCCCCGACCGCGCTGCGGTCGAGGCCGACCTCGTCGACGACCTGCGGGTGATCCCCGTCGTCGACCTGCGCGAGGCCGTGGCCGTCCTCCGCGGTGACCGACCAGCGCGCCCACCGGGCGAGCCTGCGCCGATGGCTGCCGAGCCCGTCCCCGACCTCCTCGACGTCCGCGGCCAGCCGGTCGCGCGGCGGGCGGTGGTCCTGGCTGCGGCCGGAGGCCACCACCTGCTCCTGGCTGGTCCCCCCGGCTGCGGCAAGTCGATGCTGGCCCGGCGGCTGCCCGGGATCCTCCCGCCGCTCACGGTCGACCAGGCGCTGGAGGTCGCGGCGGTGCACTCGGTCGCCGGCGTCCGCCCCCCCGATGCCCCGCTGTGTCTGCGGCCGCCCTTCCGCGACCCCCACCACACCGCGTCGGTCGCAGGACTGATCGGCGGGGGGAGCGGGATCGCCCGTCCTGGCGAGGTGTCCCTGGCGCACCTCGGCGTGCTCTTCCTCGACGAGCTGCTGGAGGTCCCACGCTGGGTGCTCGACGCACTGCGCCAGCCGCTCGAACACGCCACGATCACCATCGTCCGCAGCCGCGCCATCGTGCGGTACCCGGCCAAGGTCCTCCTGGTCGCGGCGACCAACCCCTGTCCGTGCGGTCACCTGGGTGACCGGATCCGCCCGTGCCGGTGCCGCCCCGACCAGGTCGACCGCTACCGCTCGCGGTTGTCGGGCCCACTGTTGGACCGCATCGACCTGGCGGTCGAGGTACGACCGGTCGATCGCGACCGGTTGCTCGGACCGCCCGACGGCGAACCGTCCGCGGTGGTGGCCGCCGAGGTCGCCCGGGCGCGTGCGCGCGCCGAGGAACGGTGGGGCGCCGGCCGGCTCACGCGCGACGCGTCAGCTGCGGCCGTGCGTGCCACCTCCCAGCGCCAGGCCCTGACCGCGTTGGGTCGGGCGGTGGACGCACTCGGGTTGACCGCACGCGGGTTCGATCGCTGCCTGCGGGTGGCGCGCACCATCGCCGACCTCGACGGTGCCGACCTGATCGACGTCGCACACGTCGAGGAGGCCGTCGCCTACCGGCTGGCACCGGTCGCGTGAGCGCCGCGGACCCCTTCGCGCGGGTCGCGGCGTCCGGCACGGACCCGCAGCTGCTAGCCCGCGTGGCGGCCCGGCTGCTGGGCCCCCGCGGCGATCCCCGCACGGTCGTCCGGGAGG
>JALYHG010000166.1 GCA_030776725.1 Actinomycetota bacterium | reverse complement strand
CTGCGCCGGGCGCGTCCCGACCTCGAGGTGGTGATGATCACCTACCCGGGGATCGGGAACGTCTTGGAACGGCAGCGTCACTACGTCGACGAGTTCCTCGAGTTCCCGGGATGGCCCGGCATCCCCGACCGTCCCGTCGACCACGACCGGCTGCCGTCGTTCTTGGAGGAGGTCAAGGAGCGGGAGTTCGATCTGGCGATCCAGGTGTACGGTTCGAGGGCGGCCGCCAACGAGGCGACCGAGGCGCTCGGCGCACGCCGGACGGCGGGGTTCTTCATGCCCGGCGCGTGGCAGGCAGACCTGGCCACCCACCTGCCCTACCCGATCGGCGAGCACGAGATCGACCGCCATCTGCAGCTCCTGACTTTCCTGGGCGTGCCCACCACCGACCGGCGCCTGGAGTTCGCGGTCACTGACGCCGACCGCGAGCAGGCGTCGTCGATCCGCATCCGCCACCGCTTGGTGCCCGGCACCTACGCCGTCGTCCACCCCGGTGCCAGCGCCGCGAGCCGTCGGTGGCCGCCCGAACGGTTCGCGCAGGTCGCCGAGGGCATCTCCCGGCGAGGTCTGCGCGTCGTCGTCACCGGGACCGCCGAGGAGGTCGACGCCACGTCGGCGTTGTCGCGGCGAGCAAGTTGCGAGGTGGTCGACCTCTCGGGCGCGACGAACCTCGGGGGGTTCGCCGCGCTGCTCGCCGACGCGGCGCTGCTCGTCGGCAACGACAGCGGGCCGGCGCACCTCGCTGTCGCGCTCGAGGTGCCGAGCGTGACGGTCTTCCTGTCCGGGGACCCGGGCCGCTGGGCCTATGACGACCCGCTCCACCCGATGGTCCGCGAACCGGTTGCTTGTTCTCCCTGCGGGCTCCTGGAGTGCCCGATCGATTTCCGCTGTGCCTCCGATCTCGCTGCCGACCGGGTCCTCGCCACCGTCGATGCGCTGCGGTCACGAGCGGCCCGGTGACCGGCCGCGTGGTCATCATCGGTGCGGGTCCGACCGGGCTGGCGGCCGGTTGGCGTCTGCGTGAGCGCGGCTACGACGACTTCGTGATCCTCGAAGCCACCGACACGGTTGGCGGCCTGGCGCGCTCGGAGATGGACGAGGCCGGCTTCACCTACGACATCGGCGGCCATGTGCTGTTCAGCCACTACGACGCCCACCGCCCCGGGTCGTCGACGAACTGATGGGCGAGGACTACACCGAGATCGGCCGCCGCGCCTGGGTGCACATGGAGGGCCGCGACATCCCCTACCCGTTCCAGAACAACATCCGCGGTCTGCAGCCGCAGACGGTCTACGAATGCCTGCGCGGCCTGATCGAGGCTCAGCGCCGGGACCACGACCCCGGCGACTTCCAAGAGTGGGTCCTCGGGGTGTTCGGCGAGGGGATCGCCCACCACTTCATGTTCCCGTACAACCAGAAGGTGTGGGCAACCCCGCCGTCGGCGATGAGCTTCGACTGGATCGCCGAGCGGGTATCCGTCGTGGACGTCGACCAGATCCTGCGCAACGTCCTGCTCGGCGAGAACCAGGCCAACTGGGGCCCCAACGCGACGTTCCGCTACCCGCTGCACGGCGGGACCGGGACGCTCTACGAGCGCATGGCCGCGCCGCTCGAGCCCTACCTGCGCCGCAGCCATCCGGTGGTCGCCATAGATCCCGTCACGCGACGGGTGACCACGGCAGGCGGCCGACGCTGGCGCTACGACGTCCTGCTGTCGACCATGCCGCTGGATGACCTGGTGGCGATCGTCGACGGCGCACCTGCGGCGGTGCGTCGTGCCGCGGCCGACCTGCTCTCATCGGGGACGCATGTCGTGGGTGTCGGCATCGACCGCGACGACGACAGCGACCGGACCTGGGTCTACTTCCCCGAAGCGGACGTGCCCTTCTACCGCGTCACCTACCTGTCGCACTACTCGCCGCACGTCACGCCCCGCCCGGATCAGACCCTGCTCCTGACCGAAACCGGCACGTCGCCGCGGCGACCCCAGGACGCAGCGACCATCGAGGCCCGGGTCGTCGCGGGGCTGCGGACGGTCGGGATGCTCCGCGACGACGACCGCATCTTGGCGGTGTGGCGCTGCTCGCCGGACAAGACCTACCCGGTGCCGTCCCTGGGGCGGGACGCGGCACTGGCCGTCATCCAGCCGTGGCTCAACTCGTTGGGGATCGCCGCGAGGGGGCGATTCGGCGCCTGGCTGTACGAGATCGGCAACATGGACCACTCCTTCATGCAGGGCTACCAGTGGGCAGACCGGATCCTGGACGGCTCGCCCGAGACGGTTTGGATCCCCCGGTGAGGCGGGTCACCTACCTGTTGGACAGCCCCAACCCCGGAGGCGCCGAGGCATACGTCGCACAGCTCGTACGGGGTTTGCGCTGCGAGCAGCAGACCACCGTGGTGGCGACCCGACCGTTGCGGCGCCCGTCACCGCCGCGGCGGGGTTCGGCCTGGTGGATGTGGCGGCCATCGGCGCCGACGACAGCCGGCTGCCGGAACTGC
>JALYHG010000165.1 GCA_030776725.1 Actinomycetota bacterium | reverse complement strand
GACGCGATCCAGCGCGCCAAGGACAACTCCGTCCCCAAGGACACGATCGAGCGGGCGGTCAAACGCGGCTCCGGCGAGCTCGAAGGGGTGTCGTACGAGCCGGTGCAGTACGAGGGTTACGCCGGGGGTGGCGTCGCTGTCCTGGTCGACTGCCTCACCGACAACCGCAACCGGACAGCCGCGGACGTCCGCGCGATCTTCACCAAGCACGGCGGCAGCCTCGCCGAACCCGGCTCGGTGGCGTACCTGTTCGACCGCCGCGGGATGGTCGTGGTTGGCTCCGACGGCGCCACCGAAGACGACCTGCTCGTCGCCGGCCTCGACGCCGGCTTGGAGGACATCGAGGACCAGGGGGACCAGTTCATCGCCTGGTGCGATCCCAGCGACGTGCGTGGTCTGCGGGGCGCGTTGCAGGACAAGGGCCTGCCGGTGAAGGAGGCGGTCTCGACGATGGTCCCCTCGAGCACCGTGCCGGTCACCGACCTGCAGGATGCCAAGAAGCTGATGCGGCTGCTCGACGCCATCGACGACAACGACGATGTGCAGGAGTTCTACGCCAACTACGACATCGACGATGCGTTGATGGAGCAGCTGGCGGAGGAATGACGCCTGGCGCGGCGGTGGCACGGGGCGCGACTCCGGGCGCGGGCGCTGCAGTGCAGGGCTGTGGGCAGCGGTGAGCGACCCGCGCAACCGGCCTCACGAGAGACGCGCGGCTCAGTCACGGTCCTGTTGTTGGGCCACGGACTCCGCCCGCCCCAGCAGCTCCGGGTCCGTCTCGCGCAGCGCGTCCACGAAGTGGGCCAGTGCGACCGTGCCGTAGCGTTCGACCAGTCCGTCCACCTCCCGACGGCCCAACGTGCTGACGAGCTCGTCCGATGTGTACACCGGCTCGTAGCGGTAGCCGCGCCCGACGCGTTGCCGCCTCACGAGACCCTTGTGGTGGAGCCGCGACAGCACGGTCATGACCGTGGTGTAGGCGAGATCCGGGTCGTACGCCTTCCAGACGGCCACCAGCCTCACGGTTCGCACACCGGGGTCGGCGTTAAAGAACACGACTCCGTGTTCCGAGACTCGTTCAGCCTCGCACCCTTCTTTGCAGGGCCTGCATGCTCGCGCCGTGACGGGAGAGGGACATGAGCCACGCCGATGACGAACTGCTGCAGCCTTCGATCGCTGCTCGCGGGGTGCCGGGGGCGTTGGAAAGCCCATGGGATCCGCGTTCGATGGTGTACGTGGCGTTCTTCGGCGGTGTCATCGCCATCACCGCGATCGCCTACTTGGATGCGCAGCGGTTAGCGGTGTCGGTACGCGATCGACACCGGATCATCGCGATCGGTGCCGTCGCGTTCGCTGCGGTCCTGCTCCTCGCGCTGCCGCTCGCACCGCAGGGTGCTGGGCTGTTCGCGAGCGCGCGTCCCGTACGGTTCCTCGGACGCGGGGTCGCCATCCTGGCGCACCTGGTGTTCGTCCGTCTGCTGGCGCCTGCTGCTCGGGCGTTCGAGATCCGCGATGGCGAGTACGCATCCTTGTGGCGGCCGGGGCTCACAGCGGCGGCGCTGGGTGGCTTCGCGCAGGCGATCCTGGTGGGTCTCCTGTTCGCGGTGCGTTGATGTCCGGGGGGGCCAGCGATCACCTCGGGTTGGCAGCCCACTGGTTGACGATCGACAGGCCGCAGCGGGCACTCGACGAGCTAGCGCGCGCCGGGGACCAAGCGGGTTCTCCGCTGGGTCTGCTCCTGCGTGGTCATGCGCTGCTCGCGTTGCGGCGGTTCGCCGAGGCGGAACGCGCGGCGTCGATCGCCCTGCGCGACGCCCCCGACGACGTTGAGCTCCTCGCTCTGCTAGGCGATGCACGGAGAGAGAGCGGGCAGCTCGTCGAGGCGGAAGAGGCGTACTTGGCAGCGTTGCGGGTCCGCCCGGATGACGCATCGCTGCTCTGCAGCTACGCGCGCTTGTTGGCCGAGGCGGGACAGCCCGGGAAGGCTGAACGTCTGGTCGAACGCGCAGCCGAGCTCGATCCTGAGTCGGCGGAGGTCGAAGCGACCCGGGCCCTCGTGGCGTGGGTACGCGGCCGGGTCGAAGTGGTCGGAGAGGGAGCGCAGAGGCTTCTCGCTGCCCAGCCCGATGGTCGGGCAGGACATGCCTTCGCCGGTCTGGCGGCCACCGCAACGGCGCGCTACCGCACGGCGCGTCGACACTTCGACGTCGTGGCCGCCGCCGACCCGTCGGATGCCGACGCCGTCGACACGGCACGCCAGATCCGCATCGCGGCGCACCCCGCTCTGACTCCGATGCGGATCGTCGATCGGTGGGGCCCCGGGCTGGTGTGGCTGGCGACCGTCGTCGTCGGAACAGTGCTCATGGTCGCGGGCCAGATCGCCGCGGCGGGCGTTGTCATCGCCACGTACTTCCTGTTCACCGTCTACAGCTGGACGGCTCCGCGCGCGGTGAGTTGGTGGGTGGGGAGGACACGACCATGAGCGATCGCATCCGGTCGCTCCGGCGTGCGGTCGAGGCGAACCCGTCCGATCCGGCGTTGCGGCTGCTCCTCGCCGAGACCCTCATCGCCGATGGACGGGTTTCCGACGGCCTGGCCGAGTACGAAGTTCTGCTGTCGCTGGATGCTCTGCCGGGTACCGAAGCGCTGACCGCTGGGCAGCTGGCTGTGTCACAAGGCAGGCTGGACCTCGCTCGGGGACTGGTCGAAGCCGCGCGCCGCCACGGGGTCGTGGATGGCGTGGCCGCCCTCGAGCATGCGATCTCCGAGGCGCTGGAAGCACGTGGCCTGCAGCGCGTTCCCGCCGGTCCGGATCCTGACGCGCCACTGTTCCTGGTGGATCCCGCGGACGCGCGGACCTTCGACGACGTGGGCGGTCTGGACGAGGTCAAGAGGACGATCCACCGTGCGATCATCCTGCCGCAGACCCGGCCGGAGCTGTACGAGCGCTACCGGCGGCGGGTCGGTGGCGGTGTGCTGCTCTACGGGCCTCCGGGTTGTGGCAAGACGCTCCTCGCCCGCGCCACTGCCGGGGAGTGCCATCTTCCGTTCCTGAACGTCCGGATCGAGCAGATCCTCGACCCGTGGCTGGGCGTCAGCGAGCAGAACCTGCACGCAGCGTTCGAGGCGGCGCGCGCAGCGGCGCCCTGCGTGGTGTTCCTCGATGAGCTCGACGGTTTGGCGTACGCGCGTCGGAAGCAGGCCGGGTCGGCGGCGCGGACGCTGGTCGACCTCCTCCTCCAGGAACTCGACGCGATGGGCGCCGACAACCGCGACGTCCTCGTGTTGGCAGCGTCGAACACCCCGTGGGACATCGACGATGCACTGCTGCGGCCGGGGCGCTTCGATCGACGGATCTTCGTGCCGCCGCCCGACGCGCCCGCTCGCCGCACCATCCTCGAACTGCTGCTCGATGGTGTCCCCACCCGCGACGTGGACGTCAGCCGGGTCGCCTCGGCCACGGCGCTCTTCAGCGGCGCGGATCTGCGCGCGATGGTCGAGCTGGCGATCGATGCCGTCATCGAGGAGGCGCTCGTCCGCGGTGGTGAGCCTCCGCTGACGGGAGCGCACCTCGTCGAAGCCGTGGCGAGCGTCCGTCCAACGACCATCGAGTGGCTCGCGCGGGCGCGCAACTACGTCGAGTTCGCCAACGCGGACGACCGTTACGACGACGTCGCCGAATATCTCCGCAGGCGAGAGGTCCGTCGCAGCATCTCGTAGCGACACCTGTCTCACTTCAACGTGCCTCGCCGACTGCCTGTCGCCGCCTCCGCGGCCGGCTCGGCAGGCCGCCCCCCGGTGCTACTACGCGACGGTAGGATGATGGGCCGGCTACCGGCAGCCCCGTATCCAGAGGTCGTGCTCTCAACCGTGCGTCGTGGCGTCCGCGCGTCCACCGTGTTCGTTGGCCTGCTCGTCGGGGCATGGCTCCTCGCGGTCGGCATCCCGCCGGCGTGGGGTCACGCGGCGCTCGTGTCGTCGGAGCCGGAAGCCGGCACGCAACTGGCGACCGCACCGGGGCTCGTCACGGTGCGTTTCAGCGAGCCGCTCATCATCGACCTGTCGTCGCTGCGTGTGACCGACCCCGACGGGCAGGCCTGGGAGCGGACCTCGGCGGGCGAGCGGACGATGGCCGCGGCCCTCGACACGACCGCGCAAGGCGTCTACGTCGTCGAGTGGAAGACGGTCTCGCCGCTGGACGGTCACACGCTGCGCGGGTCGTTCCGGTTCGGTGTGGGAGTCACCCCGACCGACACTGCCCCGGCGACCACGGTCGAGCCGGGGACTGCCGACGTGGTCCTGGCGGTCGGGCGTGCGGTGGAGTACGCGGCGCTGCTCACCGCCGTCGGCATGTTGCTCCTCTCGCGGCTGCGGCGACGCGACCCGCAGCTGCCGTGGGTGCGGGTCCGGCTCGCCTGGATCCTGGGTGTGGCCCTGGCGGCCGGTGCGGCCGTGGTGGTCGGCGAGGCGTTGCTCGCCGCCCCGACGGTGTCGCCGATGTCGGTGGGCCGCTACCTGACCGCCGACCCCGGGATCCCTCGGCTGGTGCGTCTTGCGGCGGAGGGGCTCGCCCTGTTCGCGGCGGCGGGGGGGCTCCGATGGGTGGCTGCGGCCGGCGTGGTCGCCGCGGTCGGGGCGCTGGCAGCGTCGGGTCACGCTGCGGCGGCCCGGCCGACGTGGTGGGCGGTCACGGTCGACGCGGCCCACCTGCTGTCCGCGGGTCTGTGGGTGGGCGGCATCCTGGCCCTGGCGACGGTCCGCCCGCCGCAGGGCTGGCGGGGTGATGGCGCGCGTCAGCTCCTGCGTCGCTTCTCCCCGGTCGCGGTCCCGGCGTTCATCGTCACGGTGGCGTCCGGGAGCCTGCGTGCAACCCAGGAGCTCCTCGCTCTGAGCGATCTGTGGACGACCTCCTACGGGCGGGTGCTGTTCTTGAAGCTGGCCGTGGTCACGCTCATGGTGCCGCTGTCGTGGCGAGCCTGGCAGCGTCGCGTCGCCCGTCCCCGTCGCGAGGCGGTGCTGTCGGTGATCGTTGTCGCGGCCGCTGCCCTACTGGCCGCCTACCCGGTGCCGCCCCGGCGCGCGGCCGAGGATGCAGCCCAGGCCCACGGCACGGCGTCGCCGGCCTACCCCCGTGACGACGACCTGACGCTGGCGGCGACCACCGGGGACGTGGTCGTGGGACTGACGTTGCGCCCGGGCCGTCCCGGACGCAACGACGTGCTCGTCTACCTCCTGCCGCCAGGCGGCACGGAGAACGCCGGAGGCCGGCGCGCCACCCTCACCGTCGGTGGCGAGCAGCACACCCTCGAGTCGTGCGGCCTGGCGTGCCGCGAGACCGCACTGGTGCTCGACGGCGGAGAGACCATCGAGGTCACCATGGACGGCGTGGACGCTCCACCCGCGAGGTTCCAGCTCCCCCCACTTCCCGCCCCCGACGGCACCGATGTGCTCGAGCGGATGGCGCGGGTCATGGGCGATCTGCGGTCGCTGCGCTACGAGGAGGTCTTCGGGCCCACCGAGCCCCCGATCCGCTCGTCCGCCGCGATGGTCGCCCCCGACCGGCTGCGGTTCGAGGTCCACACCTACGACCGGGTCACGATCCGCATCGGCGACGTCATCTGGCGCCGCCAAGCGGACGAGCCGTGGACGGTCAGCCGCGGACCGTCGCTCCGGGTCCCGTCCTACATCTGGGACTACGAGGGCAAGCGCGGTGTCCACGTCATCAGCGAGGAGGCGATCGCCGGAACGCCGACACGGGCGGTGTCGTTCTTCGTCCTGGTGGGCGAGCGGACGCCGATCTGGTACCGGCTGTCGATCGACGCCGACGGGCTCGTCCGCCGTGCCGAGATGCGCGCCCAGGGCCACTTCATGGACCACGCCTACTTCGGCTTCGACGCGCCGATCACCATCGAGCCACCCGCCGACGCCCCACCACCTCCACAGGGCGACGGCACGTGAGACACCCAGCAGCGATGGCGGTCGCCGTGGCGTCCGGCGGGGACAAGCTGCGAGGAGCGCCCGTGGGTGGATCGCGCCCCGTTCTCACCGGTGTTGGACTTCCCCGGCCGTCTCCCGCCGCGCTGCTATCGTGCCGTGAACACCTGTTCGGGGCTCGCCCGCGGAGGCGTCCCGCAGACGATGCCCACGACGGCGGGCGCGGGGAGGAGAGGTGATGCGGCTCCGTGTCCTGGGAGTCGACCCGGGGCTGACCCGGTGTGGCTTGGGCGTCGTCGACGGACCACCGGCGGCGCCCTCGGCGGTCGCGATGGGCGTCGTGCGGACCGCCGCAGACCTGCCGATCGAGCGACGCCTGGCTGCACTGCACGTCGCCGTCGCCGACGCGATCGACCGTCACGGACCGGACGTGGTGGCGTGCGAGCGGGTGCTGTTCTCCGCCAACGCCCGCACCGCCATGGGCGTCGGGCAGGCGGCCGGGGTGGCGCTGCTGGCGGCGGCTCAAGCCGGCTTGCCGGTGGCCAGCTACACCCCAACGGACGTCAAGTCGACGGTGGCTGGTCACGGCAGCGCCGACAAGCAGGCAGTGGCCCGGATGGTGGCGGCCCAACTGAGGCTCGCGCACCGGCCCACGCCCGCGGACGTGTCCGACGCCCTGGCGGTCGCCCTGTGCCACCTGGCACGTGCCCGGCGGGTCGGCGATCCCGACGAGACGAACGCCTCCGGCCGGCTGCGCAGCGCCGAAGCGGCGGCCAAGGCTGACGGCGCCGCGGACTGGGAGGCCGTCCTCGACCGGCCACACGTGCGTGCGGTGGGCGGGACGCGAGGTGAGCGATGATCGCACAGCTGAGGGGCAGCGTCGCCGCCCGTGGCAGCTCCCCATCGGGTGACGCGGCCCAGGTCGTGGTCGACGTGGGCGGGGTCGGCTACCTGGTGGTGGTCCCCGCCGGGCTCGCCGGCCGGCTCCCGCGACCCGGTGGTGACGTCGAGCTGCACACGTCGCTCCAGGTCCGTGAGGACTCCATGACCCTGTACGGGTTCCCCACCGCGGAGGTGAGAGACCTGTTCGAGGCGCTCCTGACGGCGTCGGGGGTCGGGCCCAAGCTGGCGTTGGCGGCGCTGTCCACGCTCGCGCCGGACGCACTGCGGCGGGCCGTGGCGGGCGGCGACGTCGATGCGCTCACGGTCGTGCCCGGCATCGGTAAGAAGAGCGCCCAGCGGCTCGTGCTCGAGCTCCGCGACAAGCTCGGCTCGGGCGAACAGGCGGACGTCGTGGCCGTTACCGCGGCTGGCGCGACTCCCCTGGGCGAGGTCCGCCTGGCCCTGTTGGAACTCGGCTACAGCGCGGCGGAGGCGCATCGAGCGGTCGAAGCGTTGCACGACGACGGCGACGTCGGCGAGCTCCTGCGGGCTGCCCTGCGGTCTCTGGCGGGGGCGGGCCAGTGACGGAACGCAGTGAGGTGCTCGATCTGGCGGCTCTCCCCGACGAGGACCGCGACGAGGCGTCGCTGAGGCCACGGCGGCTCGACGAGTTCGTCGGCCAGGACCGCATCAAACGCCAGCTCGAGCTGGTGATCCGTGGGGCGCGGGGCCGCGGCCAACCCGCCGACCACGTCCTGCTCAGCGGGCCTCCGGGTCTCGGTAAGACGTCGTTGGCGGGCATCATCGCCGCGGAGCTCGACGCGCAGCTGCGGGCCACCTCCGGCCCTGCACTGGAACGCCCCGGTGACCTCGCCGCCATCCTGACCAACCTCGAACCCGGTGACGTGCTCTTCGTCGATGAGATCCACCGCATGCCCCGGCAGGTCGAGGAGGTCCTGTACCCGGCGATGGAGGACTTCCAGATCGACATCGTGGTCGGGAAGGGTCCCGCAGCACGCTCGATCCGCCTGGACCTGCCCCGCTTCACGTTGGTGGGGGCCACCACGCGGACCGGGCTGATGACGTCACCGCTGCGCGACCGGTTCGGGTTCGCCGCCCACCTCGAGTTCTACGCAGCGGCGGAGTTGAAGCGGATCGTGACCCGATCCGCACGGTTGCTGTCGGTGTCGCTCGACGACGGTGGCGCCGCCGAGGTCGCCCGCCGGTCTCGAGGCACCCCCCGCATCGCCAACCGGCTCCTGCGCCGGGTCCGCGATTACGCCCAGGTGGAGGCCGACGGTCGCATCGACGCGGACGTCGCCCGAGCCGCCCTGGCCGTGTTCGAGGTCGACGAGGTCGGCCTGGACCGCCTGGACCTGCGCATCCTCGAAGCGGTCGTGCGCCGCTTCGGCGGCGGCCCCGTGGGACTGACCACCCTGGCGACCGCGGTCGGCGAGGAGCCCGACACGATCGAGGACGTGGTCGAGCCGTTCCTGATCCAACAGGGGTTCATCCAGCGCACGCCCCGCGGTCGCGTGGCCACGGCGGCCGCCCACGGTCACCTCGGGGTCCCCGCCCCCCGCCCCGACGGCGTGGACCCGACCCTGTTCGAGTAGGTGCATCACGACCGGCGACCACCGCAGCCACCGCGACGTCGTGCCCCGCCTCGTACCTGGGGGGCGGTGGCGACCGCTGGTACAGTGGCGGGTCCACGCCCGCCGGCCCGGCGGGCGTCGTCGTGACGACCGGCGAGGTTGCCTCGGATGGATGCGTTCAGCGGACTTCTGATCCCGCTGCTGTTCCTGGCGGTGCTGTACTTCCTGTTGATCCGTCCCCAGCAGAAGCGACAGCGCGAACACCGGGACCTGATCGCGTCCCTGCAGAAGGGCGACGACGTCATCACGATCGGCGGCATGCACGGCCGCGTGCAGAGGGTCGCCGACGACTACGTCGACCTGGAGGTGACCGACGACACGGTGCTGCGCTTCCAGCGCCAGGCGGTCGCCCGCAAGGTCACGTACGGCGAGCACGTCGAGGAGAGCTCGAAGGCGTGAGCGAAGCGGCCGAGTTCCCAACCTCCGAAGCCACCCCCGAGCACCCGCACCCACGTGAGGTGCCAGCCCCCACCATCCCCCCCGACCCCGCGACGATGCTGCGCCAGTCTCCCGAGCTGGCCCTTCTCCGCGGCGTGGACGCCGCCGACACCGTCCGCGAGGCTGAGGAGATCGGCGAGGAAGCCGAACGGCGCACCGGCGCGAGCGTGCCGCTGCTCGAGGAGATCGAGCAGGACCCCACCGTCACCGCGTTCATGAAGCTGGCCGATCAGTTCATGGCGGTGCAGGGGTTCACCGAGCACGGCTTCCGCCACGCCAGCCTCGTCGGGCGCATCGCCTACAACGTGCTGAAGTACCTTGGGGGCGACGAGGCGCTGTGCGAGCTAGCCGCGCTCGCCGGGTACCTCCACGACGTGGGCAACGTCGCGAGTCGGCTCAACCACGGCCTGACGTCGGCGTGGATCGCCCACGACGCGCTGCACCGCATCGGTGTGGACCCCTACCGCATCGGGATCGTGATGTCCGCCGTCGGGAACCACGAAGAGCAGTACGGGATGAGTGTGGGACCGGTCGCGGCCGCCGTGATCCTCGCCGACAAGTCCGACGTGCACCGCAGCCGCGTCCGTGCCAAGGCGGACACCGCCGCCGACATCCACGACCGGGTCAACTACGCGGTGACCCGCTCGTTCCTCCGCGTTGACGGCGAGGCTGCCACCATCACGTTGGAGTTGGATCTGGACGAGTCCATCAGCGGCTTGCTGGAGTACTTCGAGATCTTCCTCGATCGCATGATCATGTGCCGCCGTGCCGCACGGACGCTCGGCTGCGAGTTCCGGATCGCGGCCAACGGCACCCCCCTCGTCTGACGGAGAGCCCCGACCGTGAACACCAGAGGCCTGATCGGGTCGTTGATCGCCACCGCCGTGGTGGTGGCCGTCATCCTGGCCTGGGTCCTGGCCTTCGGGGCCCGTCCCCGGCTGGGACTCGATCTGCGTGGCGGGATCAGCGTCATCCTGACGCCGATCGCGATCGAAGGGGCCGACGTCCCCGACGACGTCCTGGACCAGACGATCGAGATCCTCCGCAGCCGGGTGGACAGCCTCGGGGTGGCGGAGCCGGAGATCGCGCGGCAGGGCTCCGACATCGTCGTGCAGCTGCCGGGGATCGAAGACCGCGAACGGGCCCTGGAGATCATCGGCAAGACCGCCAAGCTCACCTTCCGCCCGGTCCAGGAGGTGTTCGCCCCCGGGACGCCGCAGTACGAGGCGGAGGGCCCCGACTGCACCAGCGACGATCCCCGCCCCGACGGGCCGGTCCCCGACGACGCCGAGATCGTGGTCTGCGGTGAGTCTCCCCCCGACAACCCGGAGACGGCCGCCGACGAGGCCACCCAGCCGCCGCTGAAGTACCGGCTCGGCCCGGCGGCGCTGACCGGTGAGGGGGTCGCCGACGCGCTCGCCACGGTCGAGCAGACCGGGCAGGGTGGGTTCACCAACACCTGGATCGTCCAGCTCGATCTCACCAGCGACGGGGCGCGGAAGTTCGCCGAGATCACCGGCGAGCTGGCCTGCATCCGTGACCAGGCGGGTCCGGGTGCCGGTCGGCTGGCGATCGTCCTCGACGACGTGGTGCGCAGCGACCCCGAGATGAACCCCAGCGTCCAGTGTGGGGTCGGTATCACCGGCGGGGGAGCGATCATCACCGTCGGCGGAGGTGAGCAGGACGCCCGTGACCTGGCGCTGGTCCTGCGCACCGGCGCGCTGCCGATCACGCTGGAGCCGTCGACCGCGTCGACCGTGTCACCCACGCTCGGTGCACAGTCGCTCCGCGCGGGGATCATCGCCGGGCTGATCGGGCTCGCGCTCGTCGCCGTCTTCGTGGTCTCGTTCTACCGCTGGCTCGGCGCCGTCGCGTTGACCGCGCTGATGGTGTTCGGGGTGATCCTCGTGGGGCTGATCACCCTGCTCGGTGAGGTCGGGTTCACGCTGACCCTGGCGGGGATCGCCGGCGTGATCGTGTCGATCGGGATCGCGGCGGACTCGTCGATCCTGTACTTCGAGCGGCTCCGTGACGAGCTCGACACCGGCAAGACCGTCCGCACCTCGGTGGTCCGCGCCTTCCGCCCGGCCTTCCGCACCAACCTGACCGGGAACACCGTGACGATCGCTGCGGCGATCATCCTGTACTTCCTCGCGGTCGGGCCCGTGCGTGGTTTCGCGTTCACCCTGGGTGTGGCCACCGCCCTGGACCTGGTGATCCTGCTCGGGTTCACCCGGCCAGCCGTGCAGCTGCTGGGTCGGACGCGCCTGATCTCGCGGAGCACGGTCCGCGCCGCCACCGAACCCCAGCTGGTGGGAGGTTCACGATGAGGAGACGGCCGTCGTTCGACTTCGTCGGCCGCAGCCGGCTGTGGTTCACCGTCTCCGGCGCGATCATGCTCCTGGCGGTGCTGGCTCTGGCGGTCCGCGGACTGAACCTCTCGATCGAGTTCGTCGGTGGTTCGTCGTTCACGGTCAGCGGCATCGACGCGGACGTCACCTCGGATCAGCTCGAGGACGCCGCGGCCAGCGCCGGGGCGGCGGTCCCCACGGCACAGCTCGTCCGGGACGGGGCGCAGACCAGCGGGGCGATCGTGCGCACGGCGGCGATCGAACCGGGGAGCGAGACCGAACGCGCCGTCGCCGACGCGTTGACCGACGTCGCTCAGGCCGACAACGTCGAGGTCTCGTTCGTCGGGCCCACCTGGGGTGAGCGCATCTCACGGAAGATGCTGGAGGCGTTGGTCGTCTTCCTGATCGTGGTCGTCGCGTACATCTCGGTGCGGCTGGAGTTCAAGATGTCCGTGGCGGCCCTCGTCGCCCTGTTCCACGACATCGTCCTCACCGCGGGCGTCTACGCGCTGTTCCAGTTCAACGTCAGTCCCGCGACCGTCATCGCGCTCCTGACCATCCTCGGGTACTCGCTGTACGACACCGCCATCGTGTTCGACCGCATCAAGGAGAACACCGCCAAGCTGGGCCGCCCCGGGCTCCTCACCTACTCCGGGGCGGTCAACACCTCCATGAACGAGGTGCTGCAGCGGTCGATCAACACCACGCTCACCTCGATCCTCCCGGTCGGGGCCCTCCTGTTCATCGGGGCGCAGGCGTTGGGTGCCACCACCCTGCAGGACCTGGCGATCGCCTTGTTCGTGGGGCTGGCGACCGGGGCGTACTCGTCGCTGTTCATCGCCGGGCCGTTCCTGGCGCGGTGGAAGGAACGCGAGCCGGAGATGCAGCGGCTGGCCCTACGCGCCGAACGCCGCGAGGAGCGCGCCGCCGACACGTCCCGCGACGGTGAAGCCGAGCCGGCGCCGGCCGACCGCCGCGAGCCGCTGGAACCCCGCGGGTACGTCCGCGGCCCCGGCCGGAAACCGCGCTCGCAGCGGTAGGCCCGTGACCCGCATCACGATCGACGCTGAACCGCTCCGGGCTCTGATCCGCGACATCCCGGACTTCCCGCAGCGGGGAGTGACCTTCAAGGACGTCACCCCGCTCCTCCTCGATCACGTCGCGTTCTCCACGGTCGTGGATGCCATCGTGGTCAGTTTCGGGCGTGGCAACATCGACAAGGTGGTCGGGATCGAGGCGCGGGGTTTCATCCTCGCCGCGCCGGTCGCCTACCACTTCGGCGCGGGGTTCGTCCCGCTGCGCAAGGCCGGGAAGCTCCCCGCCGCCACCCACGCGGTCACCTACGAACTCGAGTACGGCACCGAGACCCTCGAGGTCCACGCCGACGCCATCCGCGACGGCGACCGTGTCCTGATCGTCGACGACGTCCTGGCCACCGGCGGCACGTCCCGGGCCGCGGTCGAACTGGTGGAGGGCCTCGGCGGGAAGGTGTCGGGCCTGGGGTTCATGATCGAGCTGGGGTTCCTCGGCGGCGCCGAGCGGTTGGTCGGGTACGACTACGTCAGCCTCCTGCGGTACTGACACGTCGGCACAGCAAGCCACCGGCGTTACCCTGTCACGAGGAGGAACGCGGTGCCAGCCAGCGAGACCGACGCCGAGCAGACGACGCCTGATACCGGCGACGTCGCCGCTGGCGCGCCCTCGGATCCGGTCGCGCCCCACGCCCCGCCGCACCAGCGGTCGCGCCCGTCGGGCGTGAAGGGGGTCCTGTCCCGGCTCCCGCGCCCGACCCGCGAGCTGGTCCCTAGCGCGATCAGCGCGCTGTTGGCGGCGATCCGCGAGTCCAGCCCCAAGGTCGACGTCCGCGAGGTCGCGCGGGCGTTCGAGTACGCCGAGGCCGCCCACGACGGCCAGCGACGCTGGTCGGGCGAGGCCTACATCACCCATCCCATCGCGGTCGCGGAGAAGCTCGCCCGCCTGGGCCTGGACACCGACACCATCGTCGCGGCGCTCCTGCACGACGTCGTCGAGGACACCCCGGCGTCACTGGACCAGATCACCGACCTGTTCGGTGACGAGGTCGCCCGGCTGGTCGACGGCGTCACCAAACTCGACCGGCTCAACGTCGACTCCAAGGAACAGCAGCAGGCCGAGACCCTGCGCAAGATGATCCTGGCGATGGCCAGCGACATCCGGGTGCTGCTGGTCAAGCTCGCCGATCGCCTGCACAACATGGAGACGATCGACGCCCTCCCGCGCGACAAACAGAAGCGCATCGCACAGGAGACCCTCGACATCTACGCCCCGCTGGCCCACCGGCTGGGGATCCAGCAGTTCAAGCTCACCCTCGAGGACCTGGCCTTCCAGACCCTGCATCCCAAGCGCTACGGCGAGATCGTCGCGATGGTCTCCGACCGCCAGCCAGAACGCGAGGTCTACCTCGAGGAGGTCATCGGTGAGGTCAAGGACAAGCTCCGCGAGCTGAAGGTGAAGGGGGAGGTCACCGGCCGCCCCAAGCACTTCTACTCGATCTACGAGAAGATGGTCGTCCGCGGCGTCGAGTTCGACGAGATCTTCGACCTGGTCGGGATCCGGGTGCTCGTGAACAACGTCCGCGACTGCTACGCGGTGTTGGGCCAGATCCACGCGACGTGGCGACCCATCCCAGGACGCTTCAAGGACTACGTCGCGATGCCCAAGTTCAACCTGTACCAGTCGTTGCACACGACCGTCGTGGGGCCCAAGGGCCGGCCGCTGGAGATCCAGATCCGGACCAAGGCGATGCACCGCACCGCCGAGTACGGAGTGGCGGCCCACTGGAAGTACAAGGAGTCCAACCGCACCAAGCACAGCGACCTGCAGTGGCTGCAGCAGATGCTCGAGTGGCAGCAGGAGGTCCGGGAGCCGGCCGACTACCTCGACTCGCTCAGGATCGACCTGTACGCCGACGCGGTGTTCGTGTTCACCCCGGCCGGGGACGTCAAGGAGCTGCCCGCCGGTGCCACGCCGATCGATTTCGCCTACGCCGTCCACACCGAGGTCGGTCACCGCTGCATCGGAGCGCGCATCAACGGGCGGCTGGTCCCGCTGGACTACGAGCTGACCAACGGCGACGTCGTCGAGATCCTGACGTCCAAGGCCGAGGACGCCGGACCGTCACGAGACTGGCTCAAGAACGCAGTTTCACCCCGTGCCAAGAGCAAGATCCGGGCGTACTTCAACCGTGAACGTCGCGAGGACGCGATCGAGCGCGGGCGCGAGGCCCTGATCCGGGCGCTACGCAAGAGAGGCATGTCCTACGACCGCGTCGCCAGCGGCGGGCACCTCGCCGCGGTGGCGAGCGACCTGTCGTACAAGGACGCCGACGCGCTGCTGCGGGCCATCGGCGGGAACCACCTGGCGGTCTCGACCGTCACCCAGCAGTTGACCGCCCGGGTCGCCGGTGAGCTGCCCGAAGCCGAAGCGCCGGTGTTGGTGCCGCGGCGCCGTGCCCACCACGACGTTGCGACCAGCGACGGCGTCCGCGTCCACGGCGCGGAGGGCCTGCTGAGCAAGCTCGCCCGGTGCTGCACCCCCGTTCCCGGCGATGCGATCACCGGGTTCGTCACCCGCGGGCGGGGCGTGTCGGTTCACCGCCAGGACTGTCCCAACCTGACCGATCTGGCGGAACGTCAGCAGGATCGGCTGGTGGCGGTGTCGTGGAACGCCCACGCCGCATCGACCTTCCTGGTGTCCATCCAGGTCGAGGCGATCGACCGCAAGCACCTGCTCCGCGACATCACCGCGGTCCTCGGCGACCTCCACATCAACATCCTGTCGGCGCAGGTGACGACGCGCCGCGACCGCGTCGCGGTGCTGCGGTTCTCGTTCGAGCTCGCCGACCCCGCCCACCTGGAGTACGTCCTGCGGTCGGTCAAGCGCGTCGAGGGCGTGTACGACGCGTACCGCCTGATCCCGCAGCGCCGCGACGAGACCGCCCCGGCGGGGCGCTGACGTGGCCGACGAGCGCGACCGCTTCGTCACGGGGGTCAGCCTCGGGCGCTGGCAGACCAACTGCTACGTGATCGGCGACCGCGGACGGGGAGCGGCGTTCGTGGTGGACCCGGGCGAGAACGGCGCCACGGAGGTTCCGCGCGTGCTCGACGAGCACGGCGTGACGTGCGAGGCGATCCTGCTCACCCACGGTCACCTCGACCACCTGTGGGCCGTCCCGGCCCTCGCCGAGGAACTCGACGTGCCGGTGTTCCTCCACCCGGGCGACGGCTGGCTGTGGGACGACCCGTTCGCCGGGTTCGGGATGGACATCTCACCCGACGACGCCGAGCAGTTCCTCGGCGCCCCGTGGCAGCCCCCCACGGAACGCCTGCAGGACCTCTCCGACGACCAGCGGCTGACGTTCGCCGGGGTCGAGATCCGCGCGAACCACACGCCGGGTCACACCCCCGGACACGTCACCTTCCTCGCCGCCGGGTTGAGCGGGGCGCAGGTGCACCTCGACGAGCCGGTCGATGTCGCCCGGTCGGGGATCCTGGTCTCCGGCGACCTGCTGTTCCGTGGGTCGGTGGGGCGGACCGACTTCCCGCGCGGCTCGTGGGAGGAGCAGATGGAGTCGCTGGCGCGCGTGGTGGTCCCGCTCGACGACGGCGTCGTGGTCCTGCCCGGTCACGGGCCCGCCACGACCGTCGAGCGCGAGCGCGACAGCAACCCGTTCCTGGCCGAGGTCGTCAGCGGCCGTTGACGCGGACGGCCGGTCCCGGGAGGCCGCCGGACTCGCGGACGACACGCTGCACCGGCGGAGCCGGCGCACCGACCCGGTACGGTCGCATGCGATGTCGACCGACACCAACCCGCCGTCCGGGACACGCGATCTCCTCGCCGCGGAGCTCACCCGGCGCGAACGTGCCTTCGCCACCGTCCGCCGCGTGTTCGCCGGGCACGGCTTCGAACCGCTCGACACCCCCGCGTTCGAGCGGCTCGACGTGCTGCTGGGCAAGTACGGCGAGGAGGGCGACAAGCTCATCTTCAAGATCCTGCGCCGCGGCGAGCACGAGGACAGCGGCGAGGCCGACCTGGCGCTGCGCTACGACCTGACCGTTCCGCTCGCCCGGGTGGTGGCCCAGCATTCCGACCAGATCGTCGAGCCGTACAAGCGCTACCACATCGCGCCGGTGTGGCGCGCCGACCGGCCCGGCCGCGGCCGCTACCGCGAGTTCGTCCAGTGCGACATCGACGTGGTCGGCAGCGACTCGCGGCTCGCCGACGCCGAGGTGATCCTGACCGCCGCCGAGGCGCTCGCTGCGCTGGGCCTCGACCGGTTCGAGGTGCAGGTGAACTCCCGCCAGGCCCTGCGGGGGTTGATCGAGGCGTACGGCATCCCGGTAGAGCTGGAGGACACCGCCCTGGTCGCCCTCGACAAGCTCGACAAGGTCGGCGCGGAGGGGGTGGAGCGGGAGCTGCGCGACCGCGGGATCCCCGACGATGCGGTCAAGCGCCTCGCCGCCGACCTGAGCGAACCGGACGCCGAGGAGCGACTCGCTGGGGCCGCGGTGACCACCGACCGTGGCCGGGCGGGACACGCCGAGATCGACGAGGTCCTGGCCCTGGTCGAGCCCAACCTGGCCACAGGACGGGTTCGCCGCCAGCCGGTCCTGGCGCGCGGGCTGTCGTACTACACGGGGACCATCTTCGAGCTGGTCGCTGACGGCGTGCCGGGGAGCATCGCGGCCGGGGGCCGCTACGACCAGCTGGTCGGCATGTTCACCAACCGCGAGATCCCGGCCTGCGGGTGCTCGATCGGGCTGGAACGGGTGCTGCTGCTGTTGGACGGCCGGGACGCCACGCGGCACGCGCCCGACGTGCTGGTGACCGTCTTCGGTGAAGGCGACCGCGCCGACGCGGTGGCCACGGCGGGGCGGCTGCGCGCCGGCGGTCTCGCGACCGACCTGTACGTGGGGTCCGGTCGGATCGGGAAGCAGCTGCGCTACGCCGACCGGCGCGGCATCCGCTACTGCGTGCTGCGTGGCAGCGACGAGCAGGCCGCCGGGACCGCTTCCGTCAAGGACCTGGTCACCGGTGAGCAGGTCACGGTCGGGGTGGACGGCCTGGTCGACCATCTGAGCGAACGGCTCGGCGCAGACCAGCGCGCGCAGGAGGTGGCTCGGTGATCACGCCGTACGGCGCGATGCGCACACACGGCGCCGGGACGCTCCGCGCCGACCACGACGGCGAGAAGGTCACGGTCGCGGGATGGGTCGACACCCGTCGCGACCACGGAGGCGTGGTGTTCATCGATCTACGCGATCGCAGCGGGACGGTGCAGGTGGTGGTCGACCCGCAGAGCGGCGCGGGCCACCAGGAGCGATCGGCGGCGGGTGAGGTCCCCGCAGGGGAGACCACGCCACCGGCCGGGGACGGTGAGGCCACGGCGGGTCGGTCGTCGCTGCAGGCGGCGCACCGCGTGCGGTCACAGGATGTGCTGTTGGTCACCGGGCAGGTTCGGCGTCGCCCCTCTGGCATGGAGAACCCCGACCTGGTGACCGGCCAGATCGAGGTCCACGCCGACGAGCTCGACGTCCTGGCCTCGTCGGAGACCCCGCCGTTCCCCGTCGAGGACGACATCGAGGTCGACGAGACCTTGCGGCTCAAGCACCGCTACGTCGACCTGCGCAGGCCGGAGATGCAGTCGATCCTCCGGCGACGTGCGGAGACCAACTCGGTGATCCGGCGGGTGATGGAACGCCACGGCTTCGTCGAGGTCGAGACGCCGATGCTGACCCGCGCCACCCCGGAAGGTGCTCGCGACTTCCTGGTCCCGTCGCGGCTGCAGC
>JALYHG010000164.1 GCA_030776725.1 Actinomycetota bacterium | reverse complement strand
AGGTTGTCGGCGAACAGCTCGGTGAGGTAGTCGGCGGTCGCCATGGTGCGCTCACCAAAGGAGACCGTGTCTCGCGACGGGTCTCGTGCCGCGGTCCGTGCCGCCGCGGTCAGCCGGTCGAGGGCCGCGACGGGCTGGTCTGCGATCAAGTCGCCGTCGCATCGTGCGGCGACCACCTCTGGGGCGTCGCCGACGAGGACTCCGGCAGCCCAGCAGGACTCCTCTGCGAGGTGGGCGAGCAGGTCGCGGACGTTCCAGCCTGCGCAGGGGGTGGGCGCGTCGAGGTCCGCCGGCGTGACCGTGGGCAGGCGACGTTGGAGTCCGGCGGCGGCTCGGTCGAACAGGTCGGCGGGGCGCATCAGGGTCTCCTGTCGCGGTGCCAGAGTGTGAAACGGAACAGGGGCAGGAACCCGTAGCGCTGGGCGCCAGGCCGGCTCATGTCACCGAAGATCGTCGCCACGGCCCGCTCCTCGGCTGCGTGGAGGCGGCGGCGCAGCATCGCCGCCCAGTACCCGCGGCGTCGGGCCTCGGGCAGGGTCGCGGCGAGGACCAGCACCCCCAGCGGTCCATGCAGCAGCAGCCAGCCGGAAAACGACCGCCGCGCCGTCCACGTATCCGACGAACAGCCGGTGGTCGGCCACGTCGAGCAGGCGTTCATCGAGCCACATGCCAGGTTGGAAGGGTTGTAGCTCGTCGAACGGGAAGCCCTCCACGAGCACACGGTGAAGTCGTCCAACGACCGGCGATCGTGGACCTCGCGGATCTCCAACGCCTCGTGGTCGGGTGGCAGCGGGGCTTCGGGTGGGCGGACGAGGAGCGGGGGGTGGCCGTCCAGCACCCAGCCGCGGTGGCGCAGGTCAGGGGTGGGCCAGGGGCTCCACAGGTACACCCGACCGGTCCCGCCCGTGTAGTGGTCCTCGACGGTCGCGAGCGTCGCCTCGAAGGCACCCTCGTCGGGCGGCCGGCCCTGGCCTGGCGGTTGGGTCAGGACCGCGGCGTTGAAGACAGCGTTCGGGATGCCGCGGTCGGCGGCGATCACCTCGTCGCGGCGCAGCACCCGGCCGCCCATGGCGGCGACCGGGGCGACGTTGCTGGCCGCCAGCGCGAACACGTAGCGGCGCAGCAGCGTGTCGTCGAGGTCGAGGTCGGCGTCCCAGCCGGTGGTGAGGTGGCCCGTTTCGCCGCTCCGTGTGGTCTCGGTCGTGGTCACGGTGATCTCCGTGTGCACCGGTGAACTGGCTGGTGTCGTCGTCGGCGGGAGCCGTTCGCTGAGGCTCGCTACGGACGGCAGACGTAGTAGGCGTTCTGCACGTCGTGTTCGAGGGTGTGGATTTCCACGTCGGCGAACCCGGCGTCCTCGAACAGGGTCCGGGCGCGCTGGCGGCCCCACATCGTGCCCAGGCCCGCACTGCCCTGGGCCAGCGACACGGTCATGCAGTGCAGGCACGAGATCGTGTACAGCAGCGGACCGATCGGGTGACCGATGTCGCCGTGGTGGGTGCTGGTCGCGTCGATGTCCTGAGCCAGGTAGATCCCGTCGTCGGCCAGCGCATGTCGTATGGCGCGCACCACCGCCTCAGGGTCGGCCTGGTCGTGGACGGCGTCGAACGTCGTGATCAGATCGGCCGTGCCTCGGTCGACGACCTCACCGAGGCGGGCGGCGTCTTGGACGTGGAAAGTGACGTTGTCCAAGCCCCGGTCGGCGGCGGTTCGGCGGGCGTAGGCGATGGCTTCCTGGGAGATGTCGTAGCCAACGAACGTGCTGTGGGGGAACGACGCGGCCATCTCGTTGACGGCCCGTCCCCGGCCGCAGCCGACGTCGATGACGTGGATGCCTGCGGTGAGGCGATCGGTCAGGCCGGGGACCAGCGGCAGGATGTGCTCGCGCAGGGCGGACAGGACCGTCTGTGCGCTGTCTTCCTCCATGATCTCGTGGAAGCGCGGGAACGCCGCGTAGTCCAGGCCGCCGCCGTCGTGGAAGCAACCCACGATGTCGTCCTCGACCGCCCCGAGCAGCGGGATGTACTGGGCGAAGACGGCGATGTTGTCCGCCGGACTAGCGCGGGTCAGCAGCCGGGCGTGCTCGGCTGGCAGCGTGTAGGTGCCTGCCTCGGGGTCGTGGTCGACGATGCGTCCGACGGTCATCGCCCCCAGCCACTCGGTGACGTAGCGGCCGTCGAGCCCGGCGCGGTCGGCGAGCGCGCCCGCGTTCACCGAGCCGGCTGCCGCCATGGCGTCGAAGAGTCCCGTGCGGTGACCAAGCGAGATCATTAAGCACAGGGCGCCGCCGTTGAGGATGTCGACGAGACGCTCTTCGAACGCCGCGAGCGTGTCTTCGTCGATCGCCTGCGGTGTCGGGTGGAGTCCGGTCGTCCGGGTGGCCGGTTCGGTGATGGTGGTGGCTGTATCGGCCATGGGTTCTCCTGATGTGTTTGCCCTGTCCGCAGTCTGCACGGTGGGGCTTGCGGGTCGGTCACATCTGGCGTACGTCGCAGTGTCGCGGTGGGTGTCGACCCATCTACCCTGGGCGGAGGTGGGACGGACGTCACCTCGCGGGAGAGGTCCGATCGAGACCAGCGACACCGTCGCCGTGGAGTTCCGGGTACTCGGAGCCCTGGAGGTCCGCCGCGAGGGCGCGGTGGCTGCGATCGGAAGCCGCCGCCAGCGGACGGTGTTGGCGACGCTGCTGGCGCACGCCGGCGAGGTCGTACCGGTCGAAATCGCTCATCGACGTGCTGTGGGGGGACGCCGCTCCGGCCGCGCCCCGCAACGCCGTCCAGACGTACGTGGCGCGTCTGCGCGGCACGCTCGGTGAGCACGCCGGGCTGCTGACCCGCAGCCCCGGCTACCTCCTACAGGTCGGATCCGCACAGGTCGACGCCTTGCGCTTCGACCAGCTCCTGGATGAGGCGGAGCGTCGCAACGACCAGCCCGACGTGGCCCGCGACCTGCTGGACGAGGCGCTAAAGCTGTGGCGGGGCCCGGCCTACGCGGGGTTCGACGAGGGGCTGGCGCGGGCGGAGGCGCTGCGCCTGGCCGAGCGCCGTCTGGTCGCCCTCGAGGAGCGGGCTGCAGCCCGGATGGCTCTGGGCGAGGCGATCGGCGTGATCGGTGAGCTCGAAGCCCTCGTGCACACTGACCCGTTGCGCGAGCGGTTCGTGGATCTGCTGATGCGGGCGCTGGCCAGCGTCGATCGGCGGGCCGACGCGTTGGCGGTCCACCGCCGCTACCGGGAGCGTCTCGCCGCGGAGAGTGGCCTGGAACCCTCCCCGTCGATGCAACGCCTTGAGGGCGCCATCCTGCGGGGCGAGATCGCCAGCTCCCGGCCACCCACCCCGACGCGACCCGAGCCCCGCGGGCCAGGGTCGACGGTGCCGGTCATGACCAGCTCCGTGGTCGGACGTGAGACGGAGATCGCTGCGGTCCGCAACGCGCTGCGTGAGCGTCGGCTCGTCACCCTGACCGGCACCGGAGGTGTCGGAAAGACCCGGATCGCGGCCGAGGTCGCCGCATCCGTCGACCGCGATGAGCCCGACGACGTCGCCTGGGCGAACCTCGCGCCACTGGCCGACCCTGCCGCGGTCGACCACGTGGTCGCTAACACGATCGGCGCCGACCTCGCCGGTACACGGGCCCCCCGCGATGCCCTGCTGGGTGCACTCACGACGCGCACATTGCTGCTGGTCTTGGACAACTGCGAGCACCTTCTGGACACGGTCGCCGCCCTGACCGAGCAGATCCAGCGCGACTGCGCCGACGTGACCGTGCTGGCCACCAGCCGCGAACGGCTGGCGGTGCCCGGGGAACAGGTGCTGCCGGTGCCGCCCCTGCCGGTCGGCGCGGACACCGCCGCCCGGGACGGTGGTGACGCCGTTCGTCTGTTCATCGACCGCGCGACCGCGGCCGCACCCGGGCTGGATCTGACCGCCGAGCGCTCTGCGGTGGCCGAGATCTGCCGGCAACTCGACGGGCTGCCGCTCGCGATCGAGCTGGCCGCGGCCCGCATGGGCGCCCTGTCGGCCGGTGACCTGCTCGCGGTCCTGCGTGAGGACATCGCCGCACCCGTCGGTCGGCGCCGCGGCCGCGACGCGCGTCACCGCGACCTGTGCTCGGTGGTGGACTGGTCCTACCGGCTTTTGGACGAGGCCGAACAGCGGCTGTTCGAGCGGTTGAGCGTGTTCGCGGGCGCGTTCGGCGTCGACGAGGTTCACGCGGTCTGCGCGCCCGACGACCAGCACCGCAGCGGGACCGTGGAACAGCTGGCGGCGCTCGCCGAACGGTCCATGCTCGACGGGCCCATGACCGGACCGTCCGGCGGCTCCGGCCGCTACCGCATGCTGCGCACCCTGCGGCGCTTCGCACGCGACCGGCTCCTCGCGCGGGGGGAGGCCGACGCGATCGCCGCCCGACACGTGGCCGTGCTGACCGCAAGGGCCGAGCAGGCCGCCGGTCCCCCCATGAGCGAGCAGGGCCGGCGCTGGCTGGAGACCTCGTTGGACGACCTGCGCGAGGCCGCCCGCCGGGCGCGCCACACGGACAACGTGGACGTCCTCGCCCGACTGGTCGCGGCTCTGTACCGGTTCGACTACTGGCGTCCGGGAGGAGAGCTGCTCGGATGGGCGGCGGACGCGCTCGCCATGGACGGCATCGACGACCACCCGGCAGCGCCGCAGGTGCACGCGGCGGCCGCCGCGGCCGCCTGGATCCGCGGTGACCTTGAACGGGCGGGCCGGCTCGCAGCTCGCGGCACCGAACTCGGGGTCGGACCCGATGACCCGGCCTGCATCTTCGCGTTCGAGGCTCTCGGTGACGTGGCAAACTTCACCGGCCGGCTGGACGAGTCCGAAACAGCCTTCCGGGAGGTGGTACGCCTGGCGCGGATCGCCGGGGACCCCGACAGCGTGGTCATGGGGCAGGCCAGCACGGCGGTGGTGTTCTCCTACGCCGGACGGATTGCCGAGGCGATCGAGGAGGCCGACGCGGCCGCCCGCGCCGCTGAAGACGCCGGTCCGGCCGCACAAGCCTTCGCGCGCTACATCAAAGGCGAGTGCCGGACGGAGACCGCGCCTGACGAGGCGCTGGCCCTGGTAGAGGAGGCAGCCCGGCTCGCGCGCGACTGCGGAGCCTGGTTCATCGACGGCGTGGCGCAGCTCACCGCGGCGAGCCTGCGGGTCCGGCACGACGAACCGACGCAGGCCCTGCCGGCCTTCGCCGACCTGATCCGCCGCTGGCGTCGCAGCGGCAGCTGGACCCAGCAGTGGACCACCCTCCGCAACCTCGTGGAGCTGCTGGTGCACCTCGAAGCCGATGAGCCAGCGGTGATTATCGCAGCCGCGGCCGAGGTGGCGGAGACCGCCGCCCCGACCTTCGGGGCGGAATCGGACCGGCTGCGCCAGGCTCTCGTTACGGCCAACGAGCGGCTGGGAGACGGGGCCTTCGCTGCCGCCCGCCAGCGGGGACAGGCGTTGCCGGACGGTGAGGTGATCGAGGTCGCGCTGAGGGCCGCCGACGAACTCCAAAACAGTTGGGCAAAGCATCCCCCGAGGCGCAGCTCGACCGATCACGTCGCCGGCGGGGCTATCTGTTGACGCCTGTTACCCAGACGGCTTCGTTATACGGTGCCGTCGGTGGTCGAAGATGAAGACGCTGGCGTGACCTCCTCAATCATCGGCTCGATGCACGAACGCAAGGCGCTGATGTTCGACCTCCGGACGGGTCGTGGCGTTGCCGGGCGGGTGGGCACGCTCGAGGAGTTGTTCGAGATCCTGCCCTGGCTCTAGCTCGGCCTCCACGTCAAGCCGGCCGGGATCCTAGACGTCGCCGGCTACCTCGCTCCCCTCGTCGACCAATCGGTCGAGGAGGGGTTCGTGCAGAACAGGCACCGCCGGCTCGTGCTCGTCGACGACCGCGGAGGGCGTCTGCTCGAGCGCATGCGCGCTCTCGAGCACCCCGACCTCGAACGCCGGATTGGAGAGGACGCGCACTAAATCGGGAGAGCATCTCGAGCGTGACCTGACGCCGGGCGGATCGAGCCCAGCGGTCGGCTTAGCGCCAAGCGACCGAGACCACCTCGACTGACTGCTCGAAGCCCTTCAGCAGCTCCAGCCGAGGCTCCGAGAGGCGGAAGGCCGTCGGGATGTCGTCGAGCGTTTCGCTGCTGGCGAGGATCTCTCCGGGGCCCGCCGCCGCGGCGATGCGTGCGGCCGTGTGCACGCCCTCCCCGCCGTAGTCCCTGAAATCGCCGTCGGTGTGGAAGCCCCCGCCGGTGTGGACGCCAATCCTGACGTCGGGGGCGACGACCTCGGCGTCGAGGGCGCGCTGGATCCCCACGGCCGCCTCGATCGCCGCCTTCGGGTTGCCGAACGACGCGAAGAAGCCATCACCGGTCTGCTTGATCACCTCGCCGCCGCTGTCCACGATCCGCTCGCGCAGCAGCTCGTCGTGGCGGGCAAGCAGCCTCTTCCACTTCTCGGCGCCGAGCGTGTCGAGCAGCCTCGTCGAGTCGACGATGTCGGTGAAGAGGAACGTCCGACGCGTCTCGAGCCTGCCGAGCAGCTCCTTCACACGCTCCTCGTCCAGCTTCGCCCCCAGCCGCTCGAACGTCGCCAACGCGGCCTCGAACTCGCTCATTGCCCCATGCTCGTCGCCCTGGCGGCGGTAGGCGATCCCGAGCAGCATCCGCGTCTGAGCGGTCTCGTACGGCGCGCCCACCTGCTGCCACCCGTCCCACGCCCGCCGCATGCACCGGATCGCGCCCTCCCAGTCACCCTCCGCGAGCTTGATCTGGCCGGAGGCGCGGTGGACGGTGGCGTCGAACGCGGGGGCGCGCTGGTTTCCGATCTTGTAGGAGTCGACGAGGTGTTCGAGTTCGTGAGCGGCCGTCCGTGCCGTCTTCAGATCACCGGCCGCGATCGCGATCTCCACCTGGGCGGGGAGCTGGCGCAGGCGCGACAACGGGTCCTCGGCGGTTGCGAGCGTGCGCGCGATCCCCGCAACCGCGGCCTCGACCTTGCCCTGGGCGAGGCGAAGGAGCGCGAGTCCCGGCTGCGGTTCGTGGCCCAACTCGTTCGCCCGACGGTACGCCTCCTCGGCCGCGGCGAAGTCGCCGCGGCGACGGCGGATCTCGCCGACCTCGTAGAACCCGGCCGAGGTCACGAAGCGGTTGAAGTCGTGCAACTCCTCGCAGGCCACGAGCGCCTGCTCCTCGGCCGTCGGCCAGTCGCCGCGCAGGCGCAGGATCTCGGCTCGGTGGATGCGACAGGCACCGGGAAAACCGGTCACCTCGAGACGATCACACCAGCGATTCGCCGCCTCCGTCCACTCGGCGGCGCGCCGATAGTCGCCCACGTCGTGGCACGAGCTGATCGTGACGCAATAGACATTCCCCGCCGCCAACGGCTGCAGCTCACCGCACACCGCACCGGCTGCCGCCTCATCGAGGAGGGCCAGCCCCTGATCGACCTCGCCCATCTGAATGAGCACCTTGCCCTTGAGGGCGAGGCCCATGGCCTGCATGTCCCGGTTGCCGAACCGCTGGCCGAGTTCGTACGCGCGGTTGAGGTTCGAGACGGCCTCGGCGAGGTTCCCTCCGGTCGCGTACCCGACGAAGCCACGCAACAGCGCCAGATGCCCGTGTTCGACGGACTCCGGCAACCCCTCCAGCAAACGCTCGGCGTTCGCGAACCAGCCGTGAGCCACCGAGAAGGCACCGCGGTTGGCGTGATCGTCCGTCAGCGTGAGCGCGACACGAGCGGCGCTGCGCTTGTCGCCTGACGAAGCGAAGCCGGCGTACGAGCGCTCACGCAGACTGAGCGCCTCGTCGAGTCTGCCCGTCCAGTACGCCGCCTCGGCGAAACTCTCGAGGTCGTCGGGCGTCAGGTCCCGCGTGTCCGCGCTCGAGTACGCCTCATACGCCTCGCGCCAGGCGTGGCGCGCTGCAGCCTCTCGGGCCGTTTGAAGGGAGTCGAGAATCTGGGGCATAGCGTGCCTCCATTGTCACACCTCGTCTCCGCCGGCGCCAGTCCCAGGCAGAAGCTCCCTCACGTGGATGTCGGTGTCGTCGACCCGCGGATCCTCGCACGCGGTTTCGGGGACGGCGGCGGAGACGGACAGGCCGGGTTGCTTTGTAGGAGCGTGAGACGCTCGCGGGCCTGCTTGGCGTCGTGGTCACCGGCAGGCAGAGGCGACCCGCTCGTGGCGACGACCGCCGGGTGGAACTGCCAAGCGGAACCCCTCCGGAACCAGGGCGACGGTGAGCACAGAGAACAGTGAGTCGGTCCAGGATCTGCGAGCGGCGATCGGCGGTCCGGCCGCGCGCTGGCAGAGGCGTGCCTGGAACGTGGCTACCGGGTCGCGCAGCTTGGTCTGTTCGGTGGTCAACCGGCGTGGCCGGGAGGAGCCAGGTGAGCGGACCGAAGCGGTTCGATATTTCCAGCACATGATCTTTGAGGCCTACCGCAAGGTCAGGGCCAACAGGGGCGCGGCGGGCGTCGACCGCGAGTCGATCGAGCAGTTCGAGGCTGACCTGAAGGACAACCTCTACAAGCTGTGGAATCGGATGTCGTCGGGTAGCTAGTTCCCGCCGCCGGTGCGGATGGTGGCGACGTTCAACCGAGGCCCGGACGGACGGTTCGTCCTCTCCGAGTTGTGAGGTGCGGGGCGAGGTGCTCCGGTGGTCGCAGGTGCCGCGGCGTCGAGGAGGCGTGCCAGCTTGCGGGTGCCGACCATCGCCGCCTCGTCCACCACGACGACCGACTCGGGAGCGAGGCCGCCGTGCTCCGGGTGCTCGATGTCGGCCAGGAGCCGGTCGATCGTGTAGCTGTCGATCCCGGCGCTGGCTTCGAGTTCCAGGGCGGCTCGGGCGGCGAGGGCTGCCCCGGTGACGCGGTAGCCGGCGGCCTGCCAGGCGGCTCGGGCGGCGTCCAGCGCGTAGGTCTTGCCGGTGCCCGCCTTGCCGACGACGACCTCGACGCCGGCGCCCGAGCCGGTCAGCCGGCGGACCATCTCGGCCTGCTCGTCGC
>JALYHG010000163.1 GCA_030776725.1 Actinomycetota bacterium | reverse complement strand
GCGCTACCAGCTCGTCGAGCGGCATCGTCGACAGCAGCGCATGGTACGGCCAGCACCCCCCGTCGGCGGTCGTCGCGACTTTCGTCCGGACGTCGAGGGCGACCACCGGGTGGTCCAAGAACAGCCGGTCGTGGACACGGCCCGCGAGGCGACGCCACAGTTCTCCGGTACCGCCTCGCGGGTAGCGGAACGTCGCGTTCGGTCCCCACGACAGGTGGTCCTCGCCGAGGATCACGTTGCGCAGCACACGCTCGACGTCGACCACCGCGACCCGCTGCCCGATCCAGTCAAAGGCCATCAGCTCGAGCGGAGTGGCCCACACCTTGCGGTTGTACGGCAGCATGAAGTGGCGGGCCATGCCGTCACCGAACACCGCGAGCATCCACTCCTGAAGGTTGCGGGGGTGGTGGGTCTGCCGTTGGGCAGCGATCAACCCCGTCAGGCAGTCGTAGACGGTTGTCGGCTCCAAGCCGCGGATGTTGTCCTGGAACGGGTAGGGGATGACACGATCCTCCATCCACACCCACGCCTCGCGGCTGATGTCGGTGACATCGTCGCCCAGCAGTTCGTCGGCCAGCCTCGTGTACGGCTCGTAGCCGCTGAACAGCACATGCCCACCGATGTCGTAGGTGAACCCCGCCTCGTCGCTGATGGACCGTGCCAGGCCGCCCACCGCGCCGGTCGCCTCGAGCACGACCACGTCGTCGTGGCCCAGCTGGCGGCAGCGTTCGGCTGCGGCCAGGCCCGTCGGGCCGGCTCCGAGGACGAGCAGCCGACTCACCGTGCGACGTCCGTGAAGAGGTCGAGCAAGCGATCGACGTGCGCGTCGAAGGTGAACTCGTGCCGCAGGCACCACGCCGCCCGGCGGTGGCAGCCGGTCGCCGCCTCCTCCCGCAGCCGGTCGACGAGGTCGTCCAGGTCGTCGTACAGCAGCCCGATGCCGCGCTCGGCCACCAGGTCCTGCATCTCCACCCGCGCACCGGGGCTGGCCTGCTGCAGCAGCGGCAGACCGGCTGCGAGATAGGACGGCAGGCGCGCCGGGGAGTTCAGGTCGTCCCAGCTCGCGCGGGCGAGGTCGCCGCCGTTGTCCGAGGTGAAGCGATGCAGCCAGCCGGCGTCGTACCGGGACAGCTCCCGCACCCAGTGGGCCTGCTCGACGTGCGGGTGCACGTGGACGTGGTGTGACTCGCCGTCGAGGAACCGGCTCAACGCCCCGCCGGTGCCATGCCGGCAAACCGGTCCGTAGAGGTGGGTGTGGATCCCCGCGGCTCCGAGCCGTGCCAATGTGTCGGCGTCGAGCCCGAGCGGGCGACCCACACACACCGTGTGGATCTCGCCGTCGCGCTGGGACAGTCGGGGGCTGACCTCGGCGGTGAACCAGTCGGCCTTCGGCAGGTCGCCGTCGAGCACGGCGGTGGTCGCCTGGTCACGTGCACCCGGCAGGGCCTGTTCCATCCAATCGCGCTCGGACGCCGTCGCGTAGACCACGACGTCGGCGCGTTCGTGCAGGTCGGCGAGCAGCGGCCAGTCGCCCCGGACCAGGCAGCGTTGTGGCGCCTCCTTGAAGTGCCATACGACCGGGATGCCGAGGTCGAGCAGGCCCTGGACGAGCGGCACCGCACGCCAGTTCAAAAGTCCGTAGACGACGTCCGGACGCAGCGCGCGCACGTCCTGCAACTCGACATCGCGGACGTTGCCGAACGGCAGCGGCCCGACGGTGCTGTCTCCGAGCGGATCGTCGATCCACAGCCCGTACAGCTCGTGGCCCCGTTCCTCGAACGCCACCACCCGCTCGGGGTTGAACGCCAGCTCACCCACCAGCAGGATCCGCAGGCCGGGCGGCCGGGCAGGGTAACGGGAGGCCGACCCGCCTCGGGCTGGACGGCGGAAGCGCCGGTAACGCGCGTGCTCGTCGACCGGCCAGCTGTCGCGCGAGTGGAAGCGCAGCGGCTCACGCACCAGATAGCGGCGGCGGAAACTGTTCAGCCCGCCGTCGAAGCGCTCGCGGATGTGCTTGTGCCGCTGATCGGGGTGGTCGGTCCATACGCAGGTGACACGCCCCGTATGGACCATGGGAGGCAGGCGCGACCAGAAGAGACGGTGGAGGTCGTCGGTCTCGAGCTCGTCGCGTTCCACCCACCGGGCGGAGGTGCGCCGGTGCATCACCTGGACCAGCTGCACGCCTTCGCGGACGCCATGGTGGTCTACCCCGCTGACAGCGGCGTCCGAATGGTGTCGCTGCAGCGTCGCGACAAGCAGCGACAGGTGGTCGGGGAGGTAGACGTCGTCGGACGGTAGGTAGGCCACGAAGCTCCCGCGTGCGGCCTCGAGCGCCCGGTTCAGCGCCGCCCCCAACCCGCGGTTGCGGTCGGAACGGTGCAGGCGAAGACGCTGGTCCGCGGCGGCCAACCGGCGCAGCACGTCGGGGGCGCGGTCGGTTGACCCGTCGTCGACGACGACCAGCTCCCAGTCGGCGTGGCACTGCGCGCGGAGGCTCGCGACGGCACGGTCGAGGAAGGCTGCCTGCTCGAACGTCGGCATCAGCACCGACACGAGGCGGTCCACGGTCAGCGCCCTCCTCGGTCATCCGGCCGCCCGTAGTCTTACAGCCATGAGCGACGCGCGCGGCCCGCACATTTTCCAGCCGGCGCGGCCCCTCGCCGACCCGTCGGTGCGGCGGGTGGCCGTCGTCCGGCTGCGCGTCGGCTTGGGCGACCTGCTGGCCTCGGTTCCAGCGCTGCGCGCGCTGCGGCAGGCGCGGCCGGACGCGCACGTCACGCTCGTCACCTGGCCGGAGGTGGCGCCGGTCATCCAGCGTCAGCGCGCCTACGTCGACGAGCTGCTCGCGTTTCCAGGCCACCCAGGCATCCCGGAGCGTCCGCCGTGGCCGCTCGACGCGTTCGTCGCGGAGTGCCGTCGCCGCGAGTTCGACCTCGCGATACAGATGCATGGACGTGCGGCGGCAGCGAACGAGGTCAACGCGCTGGTGGGCGCGCGACGCACCTCCGGCTTCGTCAAGGCCGGCGCGATCGACGTCGACCTGGCCACTCATCTGCCATATCCCGAGCGGCAGCCGGAGGTCCACCGCCACCTCGAGCTCGTGCGTTTCCTCGGCGTGCCCGCCGAGGACGCGACCCTGGAGTTCCCCCTCGACGAGGAGGACCGGGCCGGTGCCACAGCCCTGCTCGGTCAGCACCGACGCGCGCCCTATGTCGTCTTCCATGTCGGGGCGACGGCGGCGAGCCGCCGCTGGCCACCCGAACGGTTCGCGGTCGTCGCCGACCGGCTCGCCGGGACGGGACGCACCATCGTACTGGTCGGCGTGGAGGCGGAGCGTGACATGGTCCGACGGGCCGCCAGCGCGATGACCGCGGCTGCACTCGACCTCTGCGGGCGTACGAGCTTGGGCGAGCTCGGCGCGCTGCTCGCCGACGCCGACCTCGTGGTGGGAAACGACAGCGGCCCGGCGCACCTGGCGATTGCGGTCGGGACTCCCACCGTCACCGTCTACCTCGCTGGTGATCCGCTGCGGTGGGCACCTCGGGATAACCGACGCCACCGCGTCATCGCCGCCCACGTCACCTGTCGTCCCTGCACGCTGTCGCGCTGCCCGATCGACTTCCGCTGCGCGACCGCCGTGGACCCCGGCGCGGTCGCGGACGAAGCGCTGCACCTGCTGGCGTCGTGAGCAAGGCGTGGATGTCAGCCACCGGGCCGCGGATGCATGTCGCCTACCTGTTGGACAGCCCGACCTACGGCGGTGCGGAGATCTCGGTCGTCCAGCTGCTGCGTCACCTACCTGCTGGCGTGCGCTGCACCGTCGTCGCG
>JALYHG010000162.1 GCA_030776725.1 Actinomycetota bacterium | reverse complement strand
CGCTTGGGCTGAGCGACGAACCACGTCCCGATCGGCTCACCGGCGAGCGCATCGGGGATCACGCCCGGTCGACGAGCGTCGGCGATGACGGCATGGCAGGCGGATAGCACGGCCACGCGGGCGGCCTCGACCTTCGAACGCATCCCGCCGCTCCCGACGAACGACCCGGTCCCGCCGATCCGCAACTGGGCCAGGCGGTCGAGGTCGTCAACCCGGTCGATCAGAGTCGCGCCGGGGGTGTGCCGGGGATCGACCTCGTACAGTCCCCCGACGTCGGAGAGCAGCAGCAGCACCTCCGCCTCCAGCATCGACGCGACGAGGGCAGCCAGGTGGTCGTTGTCGCCGTACGCGAGTTCCTCGGTGGCCACGACGTCGTTCTCGTTGACGACGGGGACGGCCCCCAGTTCGAGCAGCTTGCGGAGGGTCCTCCGGGCGTTGAGGTAGCGGCCCCGTCTGACGAAGTCGTCCTGGGTGAGCAGGACCTGTCCGCAGATCAGCCCGTGCTCGGCGAAGTCGCGTTGGTAGGCGTGGATCAACTGTCCTTGCCCGACCGATGCGGCGCTCTGCAACGTGTCCATGTCGCCGGGTCGCGTGTCCAACCCGAGCTGCCCGAGGCCGGCTGCGACCGCCCCAGACGACACCAGCACGAGGTCGGTCGCGGACGTGCGAGCGGCGGCGATGCCGTCGACGACCACGCGGATCTGGTCGCGGTCGAGCCGCCCGTCCGGGCCGCGCAGGCTGTTGGAGCCGACCTTCACCACGGCCAGTCGAGGTCGGTCGAAGCGGCGTTCAGCCACCGGCCGCCTCCGGGCCGGCTGCGCCCGGTTCGTCGACGTCCCAGGCGTCTGCGTCGGCGGTCACCACGGTCTCACGCTCGTCAGCGGGCAGGTCGTGGGGCTCAGGTGAGAAGTCGAAGACCTCACCGCCGAGGATGACCTCGTCACCGCCGCGCGCCCCCGCGGCGATCAGTGCCGCTTCCACGCCGGCGCGCCGCAGCCGACCCTGTAGGTACCGGATGGCGTCGGGGTTACCCAAGGGGGTCATCTGTACCCAACGGTCGACACGCCGGCTGTGCACGACGTAGCGGCCGGCATCGTCGCGCTCGACCGTGAACGGCTCGTCTCGCTCCTCGAAGCGGATCACGAGCTCCTCGGGGGCGGCGTCGGGCACCGCGGCGCGCCGGGCCGAAACGAGCTCCGCGAGCCGCCACCGCAGTGGGTCGAGACCCTCGCCGGTGACAGCGGACACCTCGAAGACCTCCAGGTCGCGTGCCTCCAAGGCGGGGCGCACGAGCGACGCCATCGCGCGACCGTCGGGGACGTCGACCTTGTTCAACACCGCGACCGCCGGCCGCTCGAGTAGCGACCGGTCGTGCGCCCGCAGCTCGCGCGTGACCACGTCCAGGTCGTGGACGGGGTCGCGGTCGGGTTCGAGCGGCACCGTGTCCAGGACGTGCACCACGACGGCTGTCCGCTCGATGTGCCGCAGGAAGCGGTGCCCGAGACCCCGTCCTTCGCTGGCGCCCTCGACCAGGCCGGGCACGTCGGCCAGGACGACGTCGACATCGCCGGCACGCATGACGCCCAGGTGCGGGGTCAGCGTGGTGAACGGCCACGGCTCGACGCGCGGCCGCGCGGCCGACAGCCGCGAGATCAGCGAGGACTTCCCGGCGCTCGGGAAGCCCACCAGCCCGGCGTCGGCGATCAACTTCAGTTCGAGGCGGAGCGAGCGCTCCTCGCCGTGCTCGCCGAGTTCGGCGAAGCGCGGGGCGCGACGACGGTTGCTGGCGAACGAGGCGTTGCCGCGTCCACCGCGGCCGCCACGCGCTGCCACGATGCGCTGACCCGGCCGGGCCAGGTCGGCGAGGACGTCCCCGGTGCTGCGGTCTCGGACGACCGTCCCGGCCGGGACGGCGACGATGAGGTCGTCACCGGCAGCTCCCGTGCGGTTCATGCCCTGCCCGTGGCCGCCCCGGGGGGCGCGCCGGTGCGGGTAGCGATGCAGGTCCAGGAGCGAGGTCACGCCCGGGTCGGCGACCAGGACGACGTCGCCGCCACGGCCGCCGTCGCCCCCGTCGGGACCGCCGCGCGGCACATGCGCCTCGCGGCGGAACGAGACCGCGCCGTTGCCGCCATCACCGCCGCGCAGGTGGACGGTGCACTCGTCGATGAAGCTGGGGGAGGCCTCGGACACGATCTCTCCTCGACGACGAAGAGGGCGGCTTCAGCCGCCCTCCACATCATCCGGGTGGGACCTACTCGGCCGGGATGATCTCCGCGTACTTACGGTTGCGCCGGTTGCGGAACGACACGTTGCCGTCCGCGAGCGCGAACAACGTGTCGTCACTCCCACGACCGACGTTGCGACCCGGGTGGATCCGGGTGCCGCGCTGACGCACGATGATCGAGCCGGCGGTCACCGCCTCGCCGCCGTAGGCCTTCACGCCGAGGAACTTCGGGTTGGAATCGCGGCCGTTGTTGGACGAGCCGCCGCCCTTCTTGTGTGCCATACCGGTCCTCCTGTGATCTGCTGCGCCGCTCGCAGAGACCCACGCGTCCAACCGACGCGCGTTCGTCTACAGCTGCTCGACCTTCACGGTCGTGTAACGCTGGCGGTGACCGCGCTTCTTCCGCTGGCGGGTCTTGTTCTTGTAGGTGAAGACCGTGATCTTCTTCCCCTTGCCGTGGCCGGTGATGGTGGCGGCCACCGCCCGGTCGCCGAGGTCAGGACCCGTGGTGACGGTCCCGTCATCGTCGACGACCATCACGGCGCGCAACTCGACCGGGTCGCCGACTTGGCCGTCGAGTTTCTCCACCCGGAGCTCATCGCCGGGGGCGACGCGGTACTGCTTGCCACCGGTTGCGATCACGGCGTACACGGTGGCCTCCGTCGGTGCTCGGCAACGGCAGGAGCGGGCGATCGTCGTTCGCTCATCGAACCCAAGAGTCGTTCGCTCATCGAACCCAAGAATCGTTCGCTCATCGAACCCAAGAACGGTGCCCAACGGCACCGTGCCGCGAGGGTACAGTCGGTCCCGGGCACGGTCAACGTCACTCCAGCTCCAAGATCAGGCCCCGACCTTCGCAATGGGGGCAGCGCCGGCTGAACACCTCGAGCAGCCCCTGGGAGACGTTCTTGCGGGTCATCTGCACCAGGCCGAGGCGGCTGACATCCGAGACGCGTGTCTTGGTCCGGTCGCGCAGCAGCTCGCGCTTGAGTCGACGCACCACCTGATCCTGGTTGGCCTTGAGCAGCATGTCGATGAAGTCGATGACGATCATCCCGCCGATGTCACGCAGCCGTAGCTGGCGGACGACCTCCTCGGCGGCCTCGAGGTTCGTCTTCAGCACGGTCTCCTCGAGGTTCGTCGAACCGGTGAACTTCCCCGTGTTGACGTCGATGATCGTCATCGCCTCGGTCTTCTCGATGATCAGGTACCCGCCAGATGGCAGCCACACCTTGCGTTCGAGCGCCTGCTTCAGCTGCTCGGTCACGTGGTAGGCGTCGAACAGGCTCAGCGGCTGTTCGCGCTTCCGGTCCGACGGCGGCTGGTACAGCTGGAGCTTGTCGAGGGCCTCGGGCATGACCTCTTCCAAGTACGCCGCGACCTTGTCGCGGACATCTTGGCTGTCGACCACGAGAGCGTCGAAGTCGGGCCCGAAGTTGTCGCGGATCACCCGCACGACGAGATCCGGTTCCTCGTAGACCGGCTCGAGCGCGTTGGCGGTCTGTGCCCGCTCGTGGACGACGTCCCACTTCTTCAGCAACCGCCGGAGGTCATCGGCGAGTTGTTCCTCGGTGGCATCGGCTGCCGCGGTCCGAACGATCACGCCGTGACCATCCGGCTTGATCCGCTTGAGGATCTTGCGCAGCCGCTCGCGCTCGTCGTCAGCGAGCTTGCGTGAGATGCCGAAGATCGTCTCGTTGGGAGCCAGGACCATGTACCGGCCAGCGAGCGACAGGTGCATGGTGAGCCTGGCTCCCTTGGAGCCCATGGGGTCCTTGGTGACCTGTACCAGGACGGTCTGTCCCGGCTTCAGAGCCGCTTCGATGCGGCGTTCGGAGTCGCCTTCGAGGTCCAGTTCGTCGTAGAGGACCTCACCTGCGTAGAGGACGCCGTTGCGGCCCTTGCCGATGTCGAGGAACGCCGCCTCCATACCGGGCAGGACGTTCTGGACGCGGGCCATGTAGATGTTGCCGACGAAGGAGACGTCCTCCTTGCGTGTGACGTAGTGCTCGACGACGGTGCGCTCCTCGAGCACCGCGATACGGGTGCGGTCCCCGCGGGTGGTGACCAGCATCGTGCGCGGTGGGCCGTCGAGCATCGCCCGACGCACGTCCTCGGAGACCTCAGCGACGCGGCGGGCACCGCTGCGACGGGCGCGACCTCCGCGTCGGTCCCGCGCTTGCCGCTTCGCGGCGAGCCGGGTCCCACCCCGGACGATCTCGTCGGCGACCTCACCGCTCCTCGCCTTGGCTGGTTCGTCGTCCGCGGCTGCGGTGTCCTCGTCCGCACCGGCGGGACGCGCCGCGGCGGGGCGGCGACGGCCACGGCCCCGTCCTCCACGCCGTCGGCGTCGGCGTCGGTCTCCGTTCGTTGCCGTCTCGTCGCGCTGCTCGTCGGGGGTGGTCGCCTCGTGCTGCTCAGCGGTGGCTTGGTCGGCTGTCGATCGCTGGGCGTCCTGAGTCGTTCGTGTGCGGGTGCGGGTCCGGGTCCGGGCAGCATCGCCGTCGTCCCGGTCCGCGCGGGAGGTCTTGCTGTCGTCGGTCACGTGCGTCTCGTTTCCTCACGGCGCGCCCCGCCGTCTCGATCGGGAGGACGGG
>JALYHG010000161.1 GCA_030776725.1 Actinomycetota bacterium | reverse complement strand
CTGGTGGATCGGTCGCCGCTGGACGCGACCGAGGTGGCGCACGCCCGCGCCGGGCAGTTGCTGGAACGCCACGGGGTCGTGACCCGTGAGGCGGTGTTGGCCGAGCGGGTACCGGGTGGGTTCGCCGGCGTCTACGAGGTCTTCAAGGTCATGGAGGCCGCCGGCCAGGTGCGTCGCGGGTACTTCGTCGCGGGTCTGGGGGCGGCACAGTTCGCGCTCCCGGGGGCGGTCGACCGTCTCCGCGACGCGCGGCCGCCAGCGCGACCCGACGCCCCGCCCGAGGTGGCGGTGCTGGCCGCGACCGACCCCGCGCAGCCGTACGGGGCGGCGCTGGCGTGGCCACCCACCGCGGGTCGTCCCCAGCGCCAGGCCAGCGCGTACGTCGTCCTCGTCGATGGCCACGCCGCCGTCTACCTCGAGCGTGGAGCCCGCAGCCTCGCCACTTTCCCCGCTGCCGCGGGAGCCGCCTGGGTGGACGGCCTCGTGCAACTCGTCAAGGACGGTCGCGTGCGCCGCATCGAGCTGCAGCGGGTGGACGGCGCCCCGCCAGCAGGATCGCAGTGGCGCGACGCGCTCCTGGCAGCGGGGTTCGTCGACACCCACCGGGGACTGGCCTTGCATCCTTAAAAGGCTGCGATGTCGCCCGGTCGGACGCCCCAGGTTCCTCAGCGTTGCTCTACGGTCGGCAGCGGCCGACCGGAGTTGACATGCAGATCAGCCGCCACGAGCTCGACGTCCTGGAGGCGTTGCGGGACACCGAGGGCCGTGACGACTCCCGATCCGATCAGGTACGCCACATCTCGCAGACCCTGGACATCGACGAGGGCACCGCCCGCCAGACCGTCGACCGGTTGGTCGACTCCGGTCACGTCCGAGCGCCCGACGGCCGACCGTACGCGCTCGCCGAGGCCGGGCAGGAGGCGCTGGCCGCGGGGCCGGAGTCCTAGACCCGGTGGGGCGCTTCGAGGTCGAGGGAGCCTGGCGCGTCACCGCGTCTCCGCAGGAGGTGTGGGACGTCGTCAGCGACGTCGAACGCTGGCGCGAGTGGTGGCCGGCGATCCGGGAGGCCGAGGAGATCGAGTCGGGCGGCGTCGACGGGACGGGGCGCCGGGTCCGCCTGGGCTTCGACAGCCCGATCCCCGGCAGAGGGCTGCACCTCGATGTGGAGGTGACCGACGCTGAACCGCCCCGCCGGTTGGCGGTGGCGTCCGCCCGCGGCGGGTTGGAGGGGACCGGCGAGCTGACCATCACCGTCGAAGCGGACGGGATCACCCGCGTCGACTACCGCTGGGACATGCGCACCCGCGCGTGGCTGTGGGCCCTGGACCCGGTGTTGCGCAACGCGACGAGCGCTGCCGGGCACGACACGATGCGGGACGCGGGCGACCGGCTCGCAGAGCTGGCCGGCGGGGAACCACTCCCCCACGATGTCACCCCGAGTAGCTGAAGGCCACGTGACGTCGCGAACGTCCGGCGACGTGCGGCGGCCACCGACGCAGACCGCCCACGGCCGGGCGACCACGTGAGTGCGGTCCTGGGTGTCCTGGGTGTGGCACTGCTGCTGCTGGCGTTCGGCGACGCCATCGCCACGGCGGTGCGGGTGGGTCGCCGCGGCGGTCCGGTCACACGGCTGGTCGCAGGTCTGCTCTGGCGTGTGCTGAGCCGGGTTCGTCGCCCGTCGGCGGGACACGTGCCCTTGTACGTGCCTGGCCTGGTCGTGACCCTGGGCATCCTCGTCTTCTGGTTGACGGCGGTCGTGGCCGGGTGGTTCCTGATCTTCTCGTCCAGCGCCGGTGCCTTGCTGGTGGAGGCAACCGGGCGACCTGCCGGCGGCTGGGACCGCCTCAACTTCGCCGCCGCATCGGTGTTCGGCAGAGCCATGGACCTGCGACCGTCGAACGCTGCCTGGGACGCGTGTGCGTGGGCGGCGTCGGCGTCGGGCCTGATCCTGTTGTCGCTGGCGATCGCGTACCTGATCCCGATCACGGCGGCGGTGTCGGAGAAGCGCCAGCTCGCCCGCGTGATCTCCGCGTTGGGGCGAACGCCGGCCGACATCGTGGCCAAGGGTTGGCGTGACGGGGACTTCCCGCAGCTGGAGGACTGGCTGATGTCGCTGACCCCCATGCTCGCTCGCCTGGCCGAGCACCACCTCGCGTACCCGATGCTGCACTTCTTCCACACCGCCGACCGTGACGCTGCCCTCGGACCGTCGGTGGCGGTCCTCAACGACGCACTGCTGCTGCTCGACCTTGGGACCGACGACCGGGTCCGTCCCTCACGCCTGGCGATCGACACGCCGCGCGCGGCCATCGACGCTCTGTTGTCCACGATGCCGCAGGCGTACGTCACCACCGCTGTCGAGGCGCCCCCGGAGCCCGACCTCGACGAGCTCGAGCTGCACGACATCCCGCACGAGTCCCGTTCGGTGATCCAGGCCGGCTTCGCGTCCGCCGCGGATCAGCGTCGCCGCATCCTGTCGCTCGTCCACCACGAAGGATGGACGTGGGCGGCCACCACCACGGGGAGCCCCGATCGTGAGGGCGACACGGAGGCGCGGTAGCCGCCGGTCCCGACGTCGCCGGGCGGTGACTCCCGGCCGTTCGGGTCCCTCGCCGCCCGCGCGGTCCCCCGTCGACACGTACGTTCGGTGGCGATGCCGGTCGACCTCGAGAACCTGCCCATCGGAGCCAACGCTCCGGAGGTCGTCAACGTGGTCGTCGAGGTCCCCGTCGGGAGCCGGAACAAGTACGAGTACCGTGCTGACTTACAGGTGATGGTGCGCGACCGGGTGCTCCCCGGTGCCGTGCGCTACCCGGCCGACTACGGGTTCGTCCCGTCCACCGAGGCGAGCGATGGCGAGCCGGTCGACATCATCCTCGCGGCGTACGATCCGGCCTTCCCCGGCTGCGTACTACAGGCGTATCCCATCGGGGTGCTGGACATGCGCGACGCGTCCGGCGAGGATCGCAACGTCCTGGCCGTCCCCGCGGACGACCCACGTTTCGCTGACATCCGCCGCCACACCGATCTCCCGCGGCAGAACCTGCAGGAGATCCGGGATTTCTTCGAGGTTTACAAGCGCCTGGAGGGCGATCTCGATGTGGAGATCCGTGGGTGGCTCGATCGGGAGGACGCGCAGGACTTGATCCGGGCTGCAGCACGCGACTGAGGCCGATGGCCGCCGATCGTCGTCGATGACGACGTCCGTCACCGGTTCGGATCGGCCGGACCCGGCGGCGGGCGACCGCCGCTTGCTCGCCGCGGCCCAGTTCGCGACGGTCGCGATCGGGACCGTGTACACGTTGGTCGTCCTGCTCGAGCCACGCAGTCGCGTCCGGCTCCACGGCCCAGACCTGCGCATCCTCATCGAGGTCGGGGGCTTCTGCCTGGTGCTGTTCGCGGCGCTGATGCTGGCGATCCCCGATGACGACGACATCGTGCCGGCCCGCAACGCGTTCATCTCGGCGCTCGCGGTCATCGCCGTCACCAACGCGGTCTTCGCTGTCAGCGCCTCGATCGGGGCGCGGCGGCTGGTCGTCGACGAGGGGATCGCCTTCTACCCGTGGGTCGCGGCGCGGTACGTGTCGGGGACGGTGTTCGTGCTGGCCGGACTCGGCCGCCCCCGTTGGTCGCTGCGGCGTTACCTGTGGGCGGCGCTCGCGTCGCTGGTCGTGCTCGACGTCACGCTCGTCGCGGTCCAAGACCACCTGCCCGCGGTGGTGCGGCTGGTCGGCGCCGACGGGCTGCCGGAGCTCGTCGTGGTCGATCCGCTCGCCCACGCGGTCATCCAACTGATCCCTGCAACGCTATTCGCGTTCGGGGCGTGGCTGGCCGGGCTCACGTACGTCCGTAGCGGCGCGCCGGTGTTCTCGCTGCTGTCGCTGGCGTTGCTCGTCCAGAGCTTCACGCAGATCCACGAGGTCCTGCATCCGGCGTTCCTCGGGCCGATCCTGACCTCGGCGGACGTCTTCCGCGCGACGGCCTTCGTCCTCCTCGCCGTCGGTGCGCTCCTCCAGCTGCGGCGACTGACCTTGGAACGCTCGCGCACCGTGCGCGCTCAGCAGGCGGACCTGCGCGCCCAGGACGTGCTCGCCCGGGAGCTCAACACCCTCCTCGAGCAGGAGCAGGACTTCCGCGCGATCGTCTCGCACGAGCTGGCGACGCCGATCGCGACGATCCGCGCGTTCATCCACGTCGTGGCCTCGGCGACGGACCCGACCGCCACCGACCGCGTCCGCCAGGCCGTCGCCGGGATCCGGTCGGAGACGCGCCGACTGTCCGAGCTCGTGTCCCGCATCGACGAGCTCCGCGACCTCGAGCTCAGTGAGTTCCGCTGCGACCGACGCCCCGTGCGCGCCCTGGGGTTGCTGGAGGAGGCGACCGCGTTCGTGAAGGGGCTGCCGGGCAGCCACCCAACGACCCTGCGGTGCGCGGACGTCCTCGTCGCCGCCGATCCCGTCCGGCTGGGCCAGGCGATCCGCAACGTCCTGGCCAACGCGGCAGGGTACGCGCCGCCGAACACGCCGATCCACATCGACGGGCAGGTCGCCGACGGCGGGCTGTTCCGGATCGCGGTCACCGACGAAGGTCCGGGAGTGCCCGTCGAGCAGCGCGAGGCGGTTCTGCGGCGCTACGCGCGCGGCAACAACGTTCGCGGCAAGTCCGGCGCCGGGCTCGGGCTGTACGTCGCCTCCCGCATCGTCGCGGCCCACGACGGCCGCATCCGCCTGGAGGACGCGGACGCGCCGGGGGGCGGCGGCACCCGGGTCGTCATCGAGGTGCCGCTGTCGTGAACCGCCTACCCGCTATCGGGTAGCCGGTCCTACGTGGCCTGGTGTACGTCCCGCTCGCGACCTGCGCGCATCCTCGACACGTGACCATGCTGACGCCCCTGCAGGAGCACTCGCTGCTCCTGTTCTGGCTGCAGCTGCTGGCGCTGTTCCTCGCTGCCCGGGGTCTGGGGCTGCTCGCGCAGCGGATCGGGCAGCCGGCCGTCGTCGGTGAGCTCACCGCGGGGCTCGTGCTGGGACCGTCGCTGTTCGGGCGGCTCTTCCCCGCCGGGGCGCTGTGGCTCTTCCCCGGCGACGACTTCCACAGCGGCGTGATCCTCTCGGTCGCGTGGCTGGGCGTGATCCTGCTGCTGATCGAGACCGGGATCGAGACCGACCTCGGCCTGCTGCGCCGGATCGGCCGATCAACCGCGATGGTGCCGGTCGGCAGCCTGCTCCTGCCGCTGGCACTGGGGATCGGCATGGGCTTCGTGATGCCCGAGATGTTCCTGAGCCAGAGCGGGGGTCGGACGATCTTCGCGCTGTTCATGGGGGTGTGCCTGGCGGTCTCCTCGCTCCCGGTGGTCGCCAAGATCCTGATCGAGATGAACCTGATGCGACGCAACGTCGGGCAGGTCATCCTGGTCGCGGCGATGTTCGATGACATCGTCGGATGGGTGATGCTGAGCGCGCTCGCCGGCGCGGCGAGGGAGGGTCATCTCGAGCCGACCAAGCTGGTCCTCACGGTCGCCGCGATCGGCGCGTTCCTGGCGTTCGCGTTCACCGGCGGGCAGCGGGTCACGAACGCGCTGCTGCGGCGGGCACTGCGGCGTGGCGACGGACCGACCCTGCCGATCACCGCGCTGCTGGCCGTGGTGCTCGCGTTCGCGGCGCTGACGCAGGCGATCGGCATCGAGGCGGTGTTCGGCGCTTTCGTCGCCGGCATCGTGATCGGCCGGTCACGGTTCTTCCGCCGGGAGTTCGAGAAGATCATCCACGTGGTCGGGTACGGCTTCCTCGCCCCGATCTTCTTCGCGACCGCCGGCATGTACGTCGACGTCTGGCAGCTCACGAGCCCCACCGCACTGTTGTGGACGGTGATCGTGATCGGGGTGGCCAGCTTCTCCAAGCTCGTCGGCTCCTACGTGGGCGCGCGGATGGGGCCGCTCAACCACCGCGAGTCGATCGCGGCCGGCGTCGGTCTGAACGCACGCGGCGCGCTCGAGGTCATCATCGCCACGATCGCGTTCAGCATCGGTGTGTTCAACCAGCAGACCTACACGATCGTCGTCCTGCTGGCTCTGACCACGTCGATCGCGGCGCCACCGTTCCTGCGCTGGGCGCTGGGGCGGACACAAGCCAGCGGCGAGGAGGCCGAGCGCCTCGAACGCGAGCAGCTGTTGGAATCCAGCGTCATCGCCGACGCCCGCAACGCGCTGGTGCCGACACGCGGCGGGGCGAACTCGTCGCTCGCCGCACGCGTGCTCGACCTGATCCTCAGACCCGAGGGTCACGTCACGGTGATGACGGTGGTGACGTCCGAGGACGACGACGGATCGGCGCGTGAGTGCGCCCGGCCGGCGCTCGACGCGTTCCGGCAGGTGGACGTCGAGTTCCGCAGCGAGCGCCGCGACGACACGGTCGAGGCGGTCCTCGAGGAGGCGCGGCTCGGGTACGACCTGATCGCACTGGGGCTCAACGAGGACTTCCGGGGCTCGCACCAGCTGTCGGACTGGCTCCGGAAGCTGATGGCTCGCAGCCCGTCTCCGCTGATGATCGTTCGCCGGGGCGCGGACCTCCGCCACGACGACGAGGGCTTCGCCGACGTCTCCTTCCGCCGGATCCTCGTGCCGGTCAGCGGCACGAGGGTGGGACGCGCCGCGGAGGAGGTCGCGTACACGCTTGGCTCGCGGCTCCACTGCGACGTCGACGCCATGCACGTCGTCGACCGCAGCGACCGCGAGGAGGAGGAGCCCTCGGCGGTTGATCAGCTGGACCGCGCGCGGGACCTTTCCGGCCGGATGGGCGGTGGGGCGTCGATGCTCGTGCGCGCCGGTCGGACCGTGCACGAGGAGATCGTCGCCGCCGCCAACGAGCAGGAGGCCGACGTCATCGTCCTCGGCTCACAGCTGCGGACACACGACGAGCAACCGTTCCTGGGCCACGGCACGGAGTACGTGCTCGAGCACGCCCCTCAGACCGTCGTTGTCGTGGTCTTCCCCGACACAACCGGGAACGGTGGGCGCACCGGGTGATCGGCGTTGGCTGCTCCCGCCCGGTGCGCCCCTCCCCGCATCAGGATCAGGAGGTCGACGTGAGGAGCCGGTGTCAGCGCTGGCTCGCGGTCGCCGCCGCGGGCCTGCTGCTGCTCGTGGCCAGCTGCGGGCAGCAGCAGCAGAGCCAACAGCAGGACGTCGGCGCGGGCGTCGCCGACATCGTCATGGAAGGCCAGCCGCAAGGCGGCCAGGAGCAGACCCAGAGCGGAAAGGGTGAGCCCCCCGGCGGCCATCAGGGCGGGGGCGTCTTCGAGGGCGGACAGCAGATCGAGATCCGTCGCGGCCAGCAGAGCTTCATCGGCCAGGACGTCATCCTGCGCGGGCAGGTCGCCCAGTTGCTCGTCGGCAACCGCATCTTCTTCATCACCGCGGCCAGTGGCGGCCAGGAGGGTGGTGGTCAGCAGGGTGGTGGTCAGCAGGGTGGAGGTCAGCAGGGTGGCGGTCAGCAGGGTGGCGGTCAGCAGGGTGGCGGCCAGCAAGGTGGCGGTCGGGAAGGTGGCGGTCAGACCAACTGCCTGACCCAGCCGACGCCGCAGTGCCTCCTGGTCGTCCTCGATCCCGCGATCGACGCAGCGAACCTCAACCTCCAGGCCGGCGCGGAGGTCGAGGTCGCCGGGAGCGTGCAGGAGTTCACACCGGAGGCGGTCGCGGGCGTCGTCGGAGGTGACACCGGGGACTTGGACTTGAGCCAGTACCCCGGCGAGGCGTTCCTGGTCGTGCGCATCATCGAGGTGAACGAGCCGCAGAGCCAGCAGCAAGGAGGTCAGGGCGGGTGATGCCCGGTGGCGCCACCACGGGGGGCGCTACGGTTCTTCGAGCGGCGCGGCGGTGACCAGCTCATCACCCAGCCGTCGCCGCACGGCGAGGGACCACGCATGCTGACGGTGCTGCTCGTCGAGGACCACGCGAGCTTCCGGGAGGCCCTCCAGGCGGTGATCGCCATGGAGGACGACCTCGCGGTCGTCGCGCACGTCGACCGCGGCGAACGTGCCGGCGCGCTCGCCGCCGAGCACGTCCCGAACGTCGCCGTCGTCGACCTCGACCTTCCGGGCGCGGACGGGATCGCAGCGATCCGCGACATCCGGCGCGCCAGCCCCGGTACCGCTTGCCTCGTGCTGACGGCACTGAAGGATGACGTCGAGATGGGTCGGGCGGTGGTGGCCGGCGCCGCCGGCGTCCTGCACAAGTCGATCGAGATCGA